>CAYZYD010000026.1:0-14379 GCA_964482505.1 uncultured Planctomycetia bacterium
CATAGCGTTCGCCACTCGGACCCAAGTGACTCTTCGCTTGCCTTCCGTACGCCGCCGTCGAATCCCCCCGAGATAGAAGCTCAGCGCGTCCCCGAGAATAATAATCACGACGTTGGTTATGAAGAGCGTCAAAGCTCCGAGCCCATTTGAGAAATAGCCGCGTGCGATCGAGACTCCGGCGGTCGCGATCGGGGGCACGAGCGCGGCTGCGATCGCAACCCCGGGAAGAGCCGCGGACAGAGTGGGCCGGCCGATACAGTAGGCGGCAGCGAACCCCGAGAAGAGGGCGACAAAAATATCGAGTAAGTTCGGTGCCCCGCGCCCTTTGAGTTCCGCGGTGAGTTCCGGGAGCGGGACGATCACGCCGATGAGGAGGCCGGTGATGAGGGCCAAGAAGAAGCCGCCGAGAATCGCGAGGAGCGCCGACCGCATCAGCGGCGCATTGCCCTGGACGAGTGAGAGCCCAGCCCCGAGGATCGGCGTCATCAAGGGCGCGACAAGCATCGCACCGATCACGACGGCGGCCGAATTCTGCATCAGTCCGATCGTGGCTACCGCGGTCGAGATTGCAATCAGGGTGACGTAGTCGAAACTCCAAAGCGAACCCGAGCGCAACTTTTCGAAGAGCGCGATGCGATCCTCGCGTTCGAGTTGAGGGATTCGCAGATCGAGCCAGCTTTCGACCCGGTAGCGCAATCGATCGACCAGCGGCCAGGGCTTGCGGATCACCCCCACCGAAACACCTTCTCGGGGGTCTGCGAGAATTTTGTCGGGGACCGTCCCGAAGAGCGCTTTTCGAATCATACCCGCGTGCGAACCGCCGACGAGCAATAGGTCGGCGGGGTCTTCCGCCGCTTTGGAGAGTCCATTCCAGACGGTGTCGGCCACGACCACTTGCATCTCGACTTCTTCGTCGTCGAGGCCTGCATCGCTCAAGTGTTTGGCGAGCTGCCGTTGACCGAGCTCCTTCGACTCCTCGCTCGGTGTGACCTCGACATAGAAGGCCGAGAGGGTGCCCTCTTGCGTTTTCGTGATCTTGCTTGCGACTTGCAGCGCCACTTTGGCGTGCGGCCCACCCGCCGACGGTACCAAGATGCGGCGACACTCTTCGGCTCGATTCTTTCCCACGCGAAGCATCAAGACGGTGCAGGGGGCTGAGTCAAAGAGCTGCCGCGCGAGTGTCATCTCCCCGCGCTTCCCCTTGCTCGACTGCTTGCCGACCACAATGAAGTCGACCCTATTGCGCCGAGCGCGATCGAGGATCCCGGCCTCGAGTTCTTCAGTCTCCGCCACAAAGACTCCCGGGAGTTCCTCGTGCCCGCCAACCCCGTTCTCCTCTTTGGACTTCTTCTCCTCAGCCGGGGCGGGCTCCGGTTCTTTACCCTCCGCTTCCGCGTCTTCGGGCTCGGGCCTCTTAAAGAGGTCGGGTGCCTCGTGGATCAAACCCTTGAGGGAAGACGAGAGAAAGAAGATCGCCTCCTTCTCGAGCGAGCGCGCGATCAGTCGGGACCAGCCGACGAGTGCTTCGGCGTCTTTCTTGTCGGATAAGACACAGAGAAGCGTCAACTCCACTCTCCCAGCGGCTGGAGCTCCGCCTCTTCGCCATCCCTGCCGCCAATACGAACCTTTCGATCCGGTTGGGCAAACTTGTACTTTAAGTAAGCGAGCCCCACGACCGAACCGGTTGGAGTCTTGGCAACCGAGACCAAGCGACCGATCTCTTTCCCCGCCTCGTCAGTGATCTGCGCCGGACAATCGGGCACATTGCCGCTCGTGAGGCGAGCTCGCAGAAGGAGCTTGTTGGGATGGCCGAGGTGGTGAATCCGTGAAACCACTTCTTGGCCGACGTAACAGCCCTTGGTGACGCTGACCGCATGCGAAAGACCCGCCTCGGGCGGGATCGTCTAGTCCGTCACTTCATAGCCCAATCGAGGCCATCCTCCCGCAATTCGAGCCGCCTCCGCGAGATCACTCGAAACGGGCTCGGGGAGATCGGGCCAGGAGACCTGAGCTTGAACCGGAATCACATCGAAGCCCCCCGCTTGCGATCGCGCCCTGCGCACTATGAGAAAACCGTTGCGGCTGAGACAGCCAAAGGTTTCTATCGGAAGTTCAGTGGGCTTGAGCGACCAAGCCTCGACGACCGCCCGCTCCGCCTCGGGTCCTTGGATCGAAAAGCCCGGGCTAAGGTTCGAATCCTCGATCTCAACCTCCTCGAGGATGACAAAGCGCTCGAGAGCAGCGCGCAGGCTAGCCGAAAACGAGGGCTCGACCGCGAGCAGAAACTCATCGGAACCTTGAGCTCGGAAGACCTCAAACCACGCGATCACTCTGCCCTTCGGGGTCAAAAGAGTCGTCGAAACTCCGAGCTTGGGGTTATCCGCGCGATTGGGGTTAAGAGGGCCGAGATCGGCCGAGACCATCCTCTGGAGAAAATCGAACGCGTCTCCACCCTTGACCGAGACCAACGCCTGATAAGGTGCGAGGTCGACGACACCCCATGAGTCAAAAAGAGGTGCCGTCATCGGTCTGTGACCTCGGGTATGGCTCCTGCAATCAGGTCACCAAACTCATCACACTTGAGTCCGCTCTTCGCCCCGAACGAAGTGATCTTGCCCTCGTCGAGCAGCTTCGCGATAGCCCTCTCGATCGCTTGCCCCGCCGGCTTTTCCCCCAGATACTCGAGCATCATCTGAACCGCAGAGATCGCTGCGACCGGGCACGCGGTATTTCTCCCTTTGTACTTCGGAGCGGAGCCGTGGATCGGCTCGAACATCGAGACCTGCCCGGGATGGATATTGCCGCTGGCCGCGACTCCCATCCCACCCTGCAGCATCGCCCCGAGGTCCGTGATGATGTCTCCAAAGAGATTCGTCGTCACTACGGTATCGAATGCTTCGGGAGACTTGATCATCCACATACAGGCGGCATCGACGTAGGCGTGATCTTTTTCGATGTCGGGATACTCCTCGCCCACCTCTTCAAAAGTTCGCGTCCAAATGTCCTGAGCTCTTATCGCATTCGCCTTATCGACGAGTGTGAGCTTCTTGCCGAGATTCCGCGCTCGGCAGGCTTCGTAGGCGTACCGAATCACACGCTCGACGCCCTGCCGAGTGTAGATCATCTCTTGGATCGCGACTTCGGCGGGAGTGCCGCGCTTAAGCTGACCTCCGATACCCGCGTAAGCGTCTTCGGTGTTTTCACGGACGATCAGCATGTCAATGTCCTCGGGACCTTTGTCCTTGAGAGGACAGACACTTTCGTGGAGCAGCTTGATCGGTCTGAGATTGACGAAGAGATCGAGTTGGAAGCGTAACCCCGCGATGATCGCCCGCTCGACTAACCCGACCTCGACTCGAGGGTCGCCGATCGCTCCGAGAAGGATCGCGTCGTAACTGTCGCGCATATCGTCGATCATGGAATCGGGGAAGAGTTCACCCGTGTCGAGGTAGTGCTCGGAGCCGTGCGGGAACTCCGTCGTCTTATAGCTAAAGTCAAAAAGATCGCTCAAGGTCTCGAGAACCTTGAGCGCTTCTTGAGTCACTTCGGGACCAATCCCGTCGCCACCGAAAACTGCGATACGATAACTCATCGTGATGGTTTCATGTTTGGGGTTGCCGTTTGCTGAGGAATAGCCCTCCCACTCGACGACGGCTCAGCCACCCCAAACGTGCCTTTGAGTGAGGCTGGAAACACATTCGCTTATCCGAGTGAATTCGAGCTCAGGCGCCTTTGAATTCCGCGTCGCGCTTATCGAGAAACGCAGCCATCCCCTCACGCATATCGTGGGTGGTACTCATCAGACCGAAGAGATCGGCTTCGAGCGCGAGGCCTTCGCTGAGCGGTGATTCGAGCCCACGCAGAGCCGCTTCGAGAACAGCCGACACGGCGAGGGGCCCCCGCTCGAGAATGCGGCGGCCGATTTTCTCAACCTCTTCGACGAGAGTTTCGGGCTCAAACACCTGCGTCACAAGGCCGAGACGTTGCGCCTCGGCGGCGTCGATCATGTCACCGGTGAGCGTGTAGTGGAGGGCGTTACCGAGACCGACAAGGCGGCTCAATCTCTGTGTCCCTCCATAGCCGGGGATGATTCCGAGCTTCACCTCGGGAAGTCCGAGTTTCGCTCGACTCGAGGCGTACCGAACATGGCAGGCGAGCGCAAGTTCGAGGCCTCCACCCAAAGCGAATCCATTGATCGCGCCGAGGACCGGCTTGCCAAGCGACTCAATCGCCTGAAAAGCGGCCTGTCCTCGCTTCGACCGAGCCTTACCGTCGAGCGGTCCCTGTTCAGCGAGTTCCTTGATGTCAGCCCCGGCCACGAAGGCCTTCTCTCCCGCGCCCGTCAGTACTACCAGTCGGACCGAGTCCGAGGAACCGAGCGACTCAAAGCAGCAGTGGAGCTCACCCATCGTCTTATCGTTGAGGGCATTGAGAACGTCGGGCCGGTTGACCGTGACTCGCGTCAGGCCGTCGCCGCGATCTTCGACTTTTAGATTCTGAAACTCCATCAACGCTTCCCGTGCTTCTCAAACTCGGTGTAGTCCCGGTCTCGTTTTCGAACCACGAGCGCCTTGAGGATGACCGAACCGACCCGCAGATTCTCCGCCGCTTTCATGCCGCCGACGACTTGGCCGACCACGGTATCCTTACCGTCAAAACTCGGCTGGTCCTGGAGACAGATGTAGAACTGACTACTTCCGGTATTTGGGGCGCCTCGAGCCCACGCGACCGTACCCGCGTAATGGCGGAGTCGGGAGGGCTCGTCGGGTATGGTGTATCCGGCCCCTCCGGAAGGACTAGCGTCGGGGCTGCCGAGCTGAACAAACCCACGGTTGTGATTTTCCGAAACTCGGCGGTGCACTTTCATACGGTCGTAGAAGCCCTTTTCGATCAGCGTGATGAAGTTCGCCACGGTATTCGGAGCGGCGTCCTCGTAGAGCTCGATCTCGATCAATCCCTGGTCGGTATGAAACTGAACCAGTGGGTTCTCGGCATTGGCTGCCCCTCCATTCATCGCCCCCGCGGAGTTACGGACCGCTTCGGGAGCGAGTTTCTCGGGGTAGATTAGACAGAGACGAACGTCCGCTTGAGTAGCGCCCGCTTTTGATTGAGAGTAGATCGACTCGATCGAAGAGAGCACGCGGTCGGTATCGGGCAGCTCGGACATGACCCGCCCCAGCGGAATCATCTTGCCCTGCATACCGTGACGGTCGCTGAGCGTGACGACAAAGCGACTCCCGACATAGCGAAGCCCCTTCTCTTCGATGATCTCGAGCCCGAACGTGTAAGCCGGAATCTGCTGAGGAGGCAGCGGTTGCTTGAGATCGAAGCGTCGGGGTCCGTAACCACTGCCGTCGGGTTGACTACCCCCCGCGATAAAGTGTGATTTGGGAACGTACTCAAGGAAGGGTTTCGGCTCGACAACGCGGCCGCGGCGGTTGTAGAAGCCCGATCGGGCGAGGTCGGTCCAAAACTCCATCAGCCCCGGTATTCCGGGATCCTGAAGCTCAACCCAGAGTTGGCCCATCGAGTAGATCATCGCGTAGTACTGAAGCTTCGGCGAGTAGTCCGCCATGATGTTGAATTGCTGCTCGTCGTTATTGTTGTGAACGGCGCGCAAACTCAACTTAAGCTCTTCAAACCGAGGGTGTCGAGCGATCTCTGTGTTGTTGCGGCTGAGGTTGGCAAACACTCTCGCCGCTTGCCAATTGACTCGAATAATCGGCCACGGCGTCAGGGTTGCCACGTAACGCTTGAGTTGATAGGTGCGCGAGATGGTTTCTCTGGGGCCAATCTTACGCACGAGCTCAGGGTGTTCGGTGGATTTGGCCAGGGTAAGCGATTGGTTGAGCCGGCCGTTCAGGTAGCGGACGACGAGTCCGAGAGGCCAGTAGTGCGGATCGATAAAGTCGATCGACTCCCCCCCCGTGTTGGTCACCGAGATCTCAACTTCGACGTCGCTCGGCTTGGCAAAGGCCGAGTCGAGATTGACTTGAATCGAGAGAGGCGGCGGAGGCAGCCGACGCGGCGCCGGCTGGGTCTCGGGTCGCGGCGTAGGACGGGGCTTATCGGGCGCGACTGCCGAATCGCCCCGAGTCTCAAGAAGCTCGATCACGTGCCAGCCGTACTGGGTCCGGCATTTGGCTAGGCCACCCACCTCGGAGATCGACCAAGCCGCTCGGTCGAAGGCGGGGACTTGGTTATGGCCGATCCAGTGAAGGTCACCTCCGAGCATTTTGGTCGCGACATCGAAGCTGTGCTGCCGACAGAGCTTCACAAAACTCTCGCCGTTTTCGATCCGCTTGAGCAATTCATCGGCCTTCGCTTCGGTATCGACGAGGATGTGCCTTACGCGACGATCCGAGCCACTTTGGGCCGGGAGGACTTCAGCCAGCGCGAGCGCTGTGACGACGACCATCAGAACCCGAGCCAGCCGCTGGCTGAGTTCGTAGCGCTGGGGCCGATGGGTCTGCGTGCCGACCAGGGCGTTGGTTGACCAATTTTCACGATCCATATCGAGACCTTTCGAGCTCTACGGGACGAGGCACGCTACGCAGGTCGATCCCATGAATGGAGAGAGTTACGCGCCAAGCTCGTTATTTACAGCAAGTTAGGGTTTTGGAAGCGGACGATTATAGAAGGAGTCCAAGCGAGGGCCAAGTTCGTTTTCATAAAGGAGTTGGCTTGTCTCGAGGTAGTCCCCTCGACAGAATGAGCCGCTTTCCAAATCCCGCCGTCCGCCCCCCGGAGCCTCGCCATGCTATTCAGCGGTCCTCCTCAACTCGCGCTTACCTTCCCAGAATTCGCCCAGAAGTTCACCGACCTGGTATGGAGCGAATACCTCGCTTACACCCTGGGCTCTATCGGTCTGATCTTCACCTTTCTCACCCTCGGAATTCAATGGCGAGCCTTGACCCATGGGTTCGACGTCGTAAGGGGTAAATTCGACAATCCCGAGGACGAGGGCAATATCTCCCACTTCCAAGCCCTCTGCACCGCCCTCTCGGCCACGATCGGTCTTGGTAATATATCGGGAGTCGCGATCGCGATTGCCGCCGGCGGACCGGGGGCCGTCTTCTACATGTGGATCGTAGGATTCCTCGGTATGGCGACCAAGTTCATGACCTGCTCGCTTGCGACGATGTTTCGCGAGCAGGACAAAGACGGTACCTACCGCGGAGGACCGATGTACTACATCGAAATCGGCCTCGGAAAGTCGTGGAAGCCCCTGGCGATTCTCTTTGCGGTTCTCGGAGCTCTGGCGAGCCTCGGCGCCGGCAACATGTACCAAGCGAACCAAGTTGCCGACATCGTCACGGGGCTAGTCCAAGAGCTCAACGCTACCGGGCTCTCCGATGGGGAAGAGAAGACGGTTGCCCTGACTGTCGGCGGCATTCTCTTTGTGCTGGCTGGCCTCGTCATCATAGGCGGTATTCAGCGCATCGGAAACGTCGCCTCCAAGGTGGTCCCGACCATGGTCGTGATCTATTGCGCTGGGGCCCTCTACGTCATCCTCGTCAATATCACCGAAGTCCCTGCGATGCTCGGGGCGATCTTGTCCGAGGCTTGGTCAGGAAGCGCGGCCGAAGGTGCCTTTTACGGCATAATTGTGCGCGAGGTCTTCGTACTCGGGGTCAAACGGGCCTGCTTCTCAAATGAAGCGGGACTCGGCTCAGCTCCGATCGCGCACGCGACCGCCAAAACCAATGAACCGATTCGGGAAGGCGTTGTCGCGGCGATGGGCCCTTTCATCGACACCATTGTCGTCTGTACGATGACCGCGCTCGTGATCTTGATCACTCAGAGTCACACCCGGACCGAAGTCGGAACGGTGGCTCAGGTAGAGCGCAACGACAATGCGGTGACGGTTGAAATCCAACCCAATCCCGATCACGCCTTCGACATCGGCGAAAACCTCGTGCTTCTCCCCACGCCTGAAACTCGTGACAAGTGGAGGAAGAGCGACCCGGGATTTAAGCCAATTCTGAAAGGCGAAGTGACCAATCTGGGCGCCTCCGAACGACCGAGGGCTGTGTTCGAACTCAAAGTCCCCGAAGGCCGCAAGCTCGAAGATCTCGACGCGCTGCTCGAGCCCCGCAGTCCGATCTACGAAGAGCGGGAGGGGATCGGGCTGACCGCCTACGCGTTCGACCGGGTGATCCCTAACTTTGGCACCTACTTCCTGCCGATCGCTGCCTTCTTCTTTGCGTTCTCGACCATCGTCAGTTGGAGCTTTTACGGCGAAACCTGCACGCGCTACCTCTTCGGACACCGAGCGGTCCTCCCGTTCAAGCTTCTCTACGTCTGCGGGATCCTGGTCGGAGTCAGTTTCTCGCTCAAGCCCGTGCTCAACTTTTCAGACGCCATGCTCGGCCTGATGCTCATTCCGAACTTGATCGGCACCTTCCTGCTCGCCCCGCGGGTGATGCGGGCAACTCGCGACTACTTTGGGCGGCTCTCGAGCGGAGCCTTCGACGAAGAGGTCCGGCGGGCGGCTGAGGCGAAGAAGCGCAAGTAAGAGTAGAATTTGATTCCGGATCGACCCAATCCCGGGATACTCATAAGGATGCGTACGCGACTCGCGGCCGGAGCCTGAATTGGAGCCCCGCAAAGCGAGCCCAGTCCGATACGGAATGGGACCTGCTAACCTGACCTTAAAGAATTTCAGAGGATCTGACGCCGATGGCTCAACCGATTTCAAAACCAACGTCGTTTCTTCAGGGTATACGGCCGTGTCTCCACCTCGCTGCTCTTCTCTTGGTACTCGCCGCCGACGCTGAAGCGGCCTCGCCCACCCTTCGCTTTGGCGAAAAGGGCAGCTTTCGAAACATGCTGCAGGGCGAGACCCACGAGGAATCTGTCGAGATCTTTAATGATGGAGACGCGCCACTTGTGATCACCAAAGTGACCGCATCGTGTGGCTGCACGACGATTCTCAATTACCCCGAGACCCTTCTTCCCGGAGCCTCGGGCGTGATCAAATTCAGTCTGAATACCAAGAAGATAAAACCCGGCGAAGCGCTCAAAGAGATTCGAGTGTTTTCAAACGATCCGAATCAACAGCCGAGAGCGGGTTGGCGCTTCACTACACATGTGATCAACCTCTTCCAAACCAATCCGGCCCAAATCTACTTGACCGGTATCCTCGACCAACCGAAGTCCGCAACGATCGAGGTCATCGCACTGACCGATCTCGGCTTGGAGCTCATCGATGCGAAGTCCCGTGGCGGACATTTTAAGGTGACCGGCATCGAACCGGTCGAGGTCAACAAGAAGTACCGAGTCGGTATCTCGGCCGGTGCCTTCGACAAGGCCGGTGAGATCAAAGACCCTCTCGACTTGACCATTCGCACTAAAGACGGGCGCGAGGTGACGGTAGGTCGCTGGGTGTTGATTCAGAATCGAGATCACATCGTTTTCAGCCCCAACGATGTCTTGATGTTTAAGAACGCGGACACCAACAAGCTCCTCGAATCCGAGACGGGTCCGATCGAAAAGAAGGTCGTGGTCGCGGCCGCGCTCCCGAGCACCGAGTTTGAAGTTTCCAAGGTGAGCATCGAGAGCGACGCTCACAATACGTTTCGTTGCGAGGTTCGACCGGTCGTCGATAAGAAGCGATACGAGGTCATTGTTCGGATCAGTGAGTACTCTGACCAAACCTACACCCGCGCGAAACTCGTCATCGAGACGACCTACAAGCGCAAACCTCGCCACGAAATCAATCTTCGCGCGATCTTCGGCCGTCGAGTCCGGCGCTGACTCAAAGTTGCTGCAACGGGCGCCTACAAAACGAGGCGGTGGAGTGTCACTCCGCCGCCTCGTTTTGTATTAATGGATTGGATTGCTGGATCGCTCACGGAAGGAATAGACGATATTCAGCAGCGTGTCCGAAGGCTACTTTATCCAACGCCATTCGGAACTATCCGGTCGTTCGCCTTTCGCTGAGAACCCAACCTCAAGACCGGTTCTCGATCTCGAGCGCGAGGCCTTGTCCTCCCGAGATACAGAGGGTCGCCAAACCGCGGCTGGCACCTCGACGCTTGAGTTCGTGCAGTAGGGTCACGACGATCCGAGCGCCCGTGGCCCCGATCGGATGCCCGAGCGCGATTGCCCCGCCGTTGACGTTGAGACGGGATCGATCCAATTTGAGCTCGCGGTCGCAAGCGAGTACTTGAGCGGCGAAGGCCTCGTTAAGCTCGATCAGATCATAATCCGTGAGTGACGTTCCGCGCTGCTCGAGGAGTCGCCGGACTGCGGGCACGGGGCCCATGCCCATGCGACGCGGTTCGACTCCAGCCGCGGTCGAAGCGCCGAGCTGGCCGATCGGTTCGAGACCGAGTTCGCGAGCTCGCCTCTCCGAAGCCAACACGAGGGCCGCGGCTCCGTCGGTGATTCCCGAGGAGTTCCCGGGGTGGACTGTTCCGCCCTCTTTAAAGACCGGCTTGAGTTTCGCCATCGAGTCGACCGTTACTCCGGCCCGCGGGTGTTCGTCATGCTCGACCACAACGGGCCCCTTCCGCGTCGGGACTTCCACCGGGATGATCTCGTCTCGAAAGGTCCCCCCCCGGCTCGCCTCCTCGCAACGGCGCTGTGATTCCACAGCGTACTCATCTTGCTCAGAGCGCGAGATCTCGAACTCTTCGGCGAGATTCTCTGCCGTGGCGCCCATCAATTGGTCGGCCATCGGACAGTGAAATCCGTCGCGGTACATGCCGTCGACGAGTTCGCCGTGACCAAGCCGGTATCCCGTTCGAGCTCCTTCGAGATAGTAAGGCAGCCGCGACATGCTCTCGACGCCACCCGCCACGATCAAATCCGCTTCACCGCGTCGAATCGAGTCGCGCGCTTGGATCAAAGAGAGCAGGCCCGAACCGCAGGCCATGTTGAGCGTGTACGCGGTCGACTCAGGTTGAAAGCTCGAGCGAATCGCGATCTGGCGAGCGGGGTTGGGACCCGCACCGGCCTGACGTCCGATCCCAAAGATGAGCTGGTCGCAGGCCTCAGGTTCGAGTTTGATTCGCGAGCAGATGCTCGATACGAGGCTCGTGCCGATATCCGCCGCGCTCAAGCTCGAGAAGCCCCCGAGAAATTTACCGATAGGGGTGCGGTAAGCCGCCAGGATAACGACTGAGTCGTCGGCCATATCAAGTCTCCCGTCTCAACTTAATCTTAAGCCTCAAAGAACCTCGATCACTCGACGCGCGAGTTCGAGACGGTGGCCGTCGATCGAACCATAAACATTTGAGATCGTCTGTAGGTCGCGATACATCCGCTCAACCGGGTATTCCCGCGAGTAGCCATTGCCGCCCAAGATCTGCACGGCCTCCTTGGTCGCCTCGTAAGCCATTCGCCCAACCAGGGTGCGGGCAGCGTGGGCCTCGCGAGGCGCCCGACCCTGTTCGAGTAGAGTAGCCGCGCGATAAGTCATCAGCTGAGCCGCCTGCGCACCCACCACGCCGTCAGCGACCTTGAGCTGAATCGCTTCAAACTGGTGGATCTTGCGTCCGAACGCTTCGCGTTCGTTTGCGTACCCGAGGGCGTAGTCGGGCGCTTCGCGAGCGAGACCGGTCGAGATTGCGGCGACACCGAGACAGGCGAGTTCCTCTATCCGCTCGAGCGCTTCGATATCAGACGTCAACAATTCAGCCGGGGTATCGACAAACTCAACGCTTGTGAGTCCTGCGCCGCGCAGCCCGAGACTCTCCTGCGGTGGTTCGACTCGAACCCCGGGTGCCTGCGCACCCTCTTCGACCAACACCAGAGCCGGCCCGTTTTCAGCTTGCGCTGCGACCACGAAAAGACCCGCACTCTGAGCGCCGATCACGGCCGCTTTGGACCCGTTGAGCCGCAGGCTTCCCGATTCACCATCGAGAGTCGTCTCAAATTTACGGAAAGAGCGCGCACCAGGTTCGGTCGCGACTACTGTCGCGTACTTGTCACCCGATGCTAGAGCGGGGAGCACCCGAGCTTTGAGTTCATCCGAGGCGAGCCCGTTCACCAGCAACGACGCCCAGAGATGGCTCCAGCAAAGTGTCGCCACCGTCCCGGAACCTCGGGCAAGCTCTTCACAGATGAGAGCGACGAGAAGTAGGTCGCCATCGCCTCCCCCGTAGGATTCCGCTACCGGAGCCCCGAGGAGTCCGAGCTCCTTCAAAAGGTCGAACTGTTGGGACGGGAATTCACCCGTCTCATCGATATGCTCCCCCGTGGGCCGCAATTCATTGTTAGAAAAATCGGCGACCATTTCCCGGAGGTCTTGGTGTTCCTCGGTCAAAGGAATCAAGGTACGAGTCCTTTCAGCCTCCCGGCGAAGTCAACCTGGAGTACCGCAATATGAAAGCCACAATCAATTGGCCTGAAACGCCGGCGAAGCCTGTGCCGCCTTCAAGGTGTTGCGTGCGACGACGAGGCGCTGAACCTCGCTCGTTCCTTCGTAGATTTCGGTGATCTTTGCATCGCGGAAAAGTCGCTCCGCGGCAGAGTGACGGTCGATTCCGAGCGTTCCCAATATCTCGAGACAATAGGTCGTGGCTCGATTGGCGGTCTCCGAGGCAAAGAGTTTAGCTCGGCTCGCCTCGAGCGAGTGAAGCTCGCCCCGATCTTTCAGAAGTGCCGCCTTGTAGCAAAGTAGTCGGGCCGCTTCGATCTCGGTCGACATGTTCGCGATCTTGAACTGAATCGACTGATTCTTGATCAGCGGACGTCCCGCGTGGCTCGTTTCGTTTGCAAACTTAAGGGCGAGATCGAGGCTCGCCTGAGCGATCCCGACCGCCTGCGTCGCAATGCCGATCCGCCCGCCATCGAGCGTGTGCATCGCAATCTTGAACCCCTGCCCCTCTTCACCGATAAGATTCTCGGCCGGTACTTCGAGGTCTTCGTAGATCAATTGAACGGTGTCAGAGCCTCGGATTCCGAGTTTCTTCTCCTTCTTACCGACCTTGAGCCCACTAAACCCTTGCTCGACTACGAAGGCGCTGATGCCTTTGTCTCCCTTGGTGGCGTCGTGGGTTGCAAAAGTGATGATGACATCGGCGTATGTTCCATTGGTTATCCAGGCCTTGGTACCGTTGAGAACGTAATGATCCCCTTTCTTAACGCAGGTCGACTTGATTGCCGCCGCATCGGACCCGTGGTTCGGCTCGGTGATCGCGTACGCCCCGAGCCACTCTCCGGTGGCGAGTTTGGGCATGTAACGCGAGCAGAGTTCCTTCGAGCCAAAATTGAGGAGCGGGTTCGAAAGGAGACTATTGTGGACAGAACAGGTCACGCCGGTCGAAGCGCAACCTCGATTGACTTCCTCGAGGGCGAGGGTGAGGGCACGGTTGTCGAGACCCATGCCGCCGAACTCTTCGTCGATGAGAATTCCCATAAATCCCAGGTCACCGAGCTTCTGGACGTTCTCGACCGGGAATTCCTCTTCGCGGTCATAACGGTCAGCGTTAGGGATCAAGATTTTGTCAGCGAACTCACGAGCTGTCTCTTGC
The DNA here is from genome assembly GCA_964482505.1 of uncultured Planctomycetia bacterium. Classification (GTDB taxonomy): domain Bacteria; phylum Planctomycetota; class UBA8108; order UBA1146; family JAJFFE01; genus CAYZYD01. The sequence goes on from CAYZYD010000026.1 coordinate 13,485, forward strand.
AACTGTCGGTGCGCAGGCGTGAAGTCAAACACGTTGGGTATCCATTCCAGCCCGGAAAGAGCAAATCGCCCCAACAACCCGTTCAGGAAGGCTCTCCTGAGCTGTCGTCCCTACGCCCTTGGTCGTCGAGGCAGAAGGCGGAGTGGGCGCGCTAGCCGTGGCCAGCCTGAAGAGCACTTTCGAGGCGAAGCGGGTGTTGCTTGGGTCACTTGAGATTCGACAGAATGCATCACACTGGTAGAACCAGTCATGCTTCCAGCTCAAGCGCTCAAACAGCGCCAACCTCGGGCGAAAGGACTCTTCGAGTGGGCCGCTGCTAGCGATCATAATTGTAGAAGCCTTTCCCCGTCTTGCGACCGAGGTGGCCCGCGTCGACCATCCGTTTGAGAAGTGGACAGGGCCGGTACTTCGAATCGCCGAGGCCGTCTTGCAAAACCTCCATGATGTTGAGACAGACGTCGAGGCCGATGAAATCGGCGAGTGTGAGGGGGCCCATCGGATGGTTCATCCCGAGTTTCATGACTTCGTCGATAGCTTCGGGAGTCGCGACGCCCTCCATGACACAGTACATCGCCTCATTCAGCATCGGAAGTATCACTCGGTTTGAGACAAACCCGGGGAAGTCGTTGGCCTCGACCGGAATTTTACCGAGGGTTCGAGCAGTTTCGACCACGGACTGAGTCGTTTCGTCGCTGGTCGCATGGCCGCGGATGACCTCGACGAGCTTCATCAGAGGCACTGGGTTCATGAAGTGCATTCCGATAAATGATTCGGGTCGTTGCGTCGCAGCGGCGAGCCTAGTAATCGAAATCGAAGAAGTGTTCGACGCGAGAATGCCTCCCTCTTCGATCAATTCGTCGAGTTTTCGGTGAATTTCGAGTTTGAGATCGAGCCG
>CAYZYD010000027.1:0-14238 GCA_964482505.1 uncultured Planctomycetia bacterium
GGCTCCCTTCTTGATATCCGGTCGGGGTCTTGGAAGAATTCCGTTTTCGGGCAAGTGGCGGAATTGGCAGACGCGAGGGACTTAAAATCCCTTTCCGAAAGGAGTCCGGGTTCGATTCCCGGCTTGCCCAGCTTTCAAACTTACGCCGGACTTGTCATAAGCAGCCTTCGAGCTGAGCTTGCTCCGGGGGGAATTTGGTCAGCCCTAACAGAAACAAAAAAAGGCGCTCGCTCCCAAAGGAGCCAGCGCCTTTCTTGCTAAATACTATTACGGACAGTTCGAGTTGACGACGTCACACGTCAGACTACCGCCTGTTTCGGTTCCACACGCTCCAAAGGGAGCCGCGGGAGCGGGTCCTGAGACAAACAGGAAGTTCAGCGTGTAGACGGCGTCTGCGATATCGACGCCCCCGTCGGCATTCGAGTCACAGGCACGCTCGCAGGCGAGCGGAGAGCCCGAGAACGAATTGAGCTGTGAAATCGGGTCGCCGATGTTGACATCGCCATCGACATTACAGTCGGCCCGAATAAAGAGTTCACAGCTATCCGCCACGCCGTTACCGTTAACATCGGCTAGGGTCCCGTCGTCGATATCACAGCTGTCGGGCACCAGATTGTCATTGCAATCTGACGCACCGAGAAGGATTTCGCGCAGGTCGAGGTCTCCCGAATTGTCGCAATCGTTGAGCGGGCCCGCGTAGACGAGTAGCAGGCTTTCAAAATCGCCGAGATCGACATCACCGTCCTGGTCGATGTCGTGAATCGCGCACGGGTCATCGGCCGTCAAGAAGTTGCCGGGGCCAGTGAAGCAGTCCCGGAAGTTGCGGAAATCAATTTCAGAAATGACGGTGTCGCCGTTCGAGTCAAACTCGGCTCGTCCGAGAGAATCGAGGAAGGCGATGATCTTGTCGTGATCTTCATCACTCAGCGCGGCGTAGGCGACGGCTGAGGCCGCTCCCTCACCGCCGTGAAACGCGACCGCTTCGTCGATGCGGCTCTCGAGGGTCCCAGCTGCAACACGACCGTCGTGTAGGATCGGATCTCGGAAGCGAATACCCCAGAGTGGTGGAGTTCGGAACTCGGTACCGCTTGCGTCTCCTTGAGCGATAAAGTCGCCGAGACTGCCCATGTCGTGAAGCAAGAAGTCGGAGTAGGGCTTGAACTGAACGTTGCTCAACGCGGCCTCGGTCGCAGTACCCGTCGTGTAGGGCGTCGCGAGGTGGCAGTCCGCACAGCCGACGTCGATAAAGACCTGCTCGCCACTCATGCCCGATTTCGGGGTCTGTGGGGGCGGTGACGAGAGTCGCTGGAAGGCAGTGACCTTTTCGACGAAGTCCAACCCGACTTCGGGCTCGGGTACTGTGTCGCATGAAGCCAAGAGGGCCATATCGCCATTGGGCGCGTTTTCGTCCATCAAGATCGGGTTCGTGAGCCCGATTTCCATGACGGTGGCATCCCCGGTGAAGCTAAGGACCGTCGCCAGTTGAGCCTTCCAGCCAAAACGTCCGGGGCGTAGCGGGGCATTCAGATCTTCAAGGAGGGGAACCCAGTGAACAACACCGTCTGATAGCGCCTCGTTGGCTACAATATCCGCATCGGGAATCTCTTCGATGAGTCCGATGCCAATCGCTAGAGGAGTTACCCGGTTTGCTACGATTGTCGCGTTGACGGGGATGGTCTCCTGGCACGCGTCGTCGATTGCATTTGCCTGCAGCAGCGATCCGCCTTGACCACCCAGATCGTCGAAAGGCTCTCCCTTATTTTGAAAGCCGAAACGAGTCACGATCTGGTTTCCCGAGCCACCGAGTACAGGACTCGAGTGGCAGCCTCCACAGCTGTCGTCATTGAAGATGGGTCCCAGACCTTCGGAAGCCTGGAAAATAGTATCGAAGAGCAATCGCCCCTCGAAAAAGAGAGTGGTCTGAGCTGGAGTGAGTCCAGGTAGTGGGTCGCCGATTTTTGGCTGAGGTACGACCTGAGCCTGGGCGACGCTGGCGGCAAGAACCGCGGTTACTACCACCAAGAGTGGGATGATCTTCATGCGTGAAGCCCCTCTACATCTGTGTATGTCAAAAAAACGGGAGAGCCCTCACCGTATTTTAGCGGTCAAGTGCTCTCCCGTTTAGCCCGCATTATTCATGAAACCTGAAGAATGCGGGTTCGGTGTCGTTCAATCAGTTACAGGCGTCGAAGGACTCGCAGCTAAGCGAATCTTCGGTAGCGTCCAGTCCACAGGCCGACACGCCGGGTGCCGGTGGCTCGGTTCCTCCGTTAAAGAGGTAATCGAGGCCGGAGATTGCATCGGCAATGTTGACCGACCCATCGTCGTTGAGGTCCGCCGACTTCATGCAGTCGGGATCGGGTCCCTCAACGAAGAGGAAGTTCAAGACGTACTGAATGTCGGCCAAGTTGACCGCATTGTCCTGATTCACCTCGCCGCGCACAAAGTTCGTACCTGAGCAGGCAAAGGTGAGCACACTGAAGTTATCGATGCCCGCCTCGACGACTGCATTGTTGGGCTGATCGTTCGCGATGAAGCGAAGCCGCATACCGTCGGTCGTCGTCACGAAATCGCCCGCTCGGAACGAGAAGTTTTGCCAGGACGAATTGGTAGTCGCAATGGCCATGACCGTGGTCCAGCCGCCAGTGTCGTTTGACACTTGAACCAGCAGCTGATTGGAAGTGACGGGCGATCCACCCGTGGTCACGCTCATATACCAGGCGCGGAAGGACACTTCGACGTCGGTACCGGCGGCGTCAAACGGTTCGGAGAGCAAGTAGTTTTGACCACCGTCGACATCCGAAACGAATGCGGCTTCACCCGGGGCGCCGTTGTCCGTCACCCAAGCCAGAGTCGCATCCGCCGCCTGGGTGGCGTCAGAATTCGGAGCAACTTGGACTCCACTGAGCGTCGTACCGTTAGGTTCTGCGAGTTCCCAGCGACCGACGAGGCCAGCCGGGGCGTCGACCGTCCAGCCCGAGACGTCACCCTCCATGTCATTTGAGATCATCGAGCCACCGTCCCCAACGAAGACTTGGTAAGTCCCCGAGGGCGGATCCGTCTCAAAGCTCCCGGTGTCTGATCGTTGGGCGCGGACGCGGAAAGCGCGCTCTTCGAGCAAGTTCCCGGCGGGAAGAGTGGCTCGATAGAGGTCGTTGCCCAGGTCGGTAACTGGAAGATTTTCGAAGGGACCGTCGTTGTATGAGATCTCAATTTCGAAGGAACCCGGCACGATGTTGATGCCACCGAAGCTCGAGACTTCAACCTCGAATTCGAGCGGAGTGTTACAAGCTTGGAGGGTCGGCAGGCCGGTCGGGTAATTGAAGATCAAGCCTGCCGGGGGCTGATTGATCCAGACCTGGGTCCCGGCGCAGCGTCCGATGACCATGTCCGGCCAGGTGTCGCCGTTGAGGTCAAAGGTGGCGATGTCGTGGACACCGGTCGGAGTCCAAGGCTGGTTGCCGCCCTGCGACTGAAGCGTGACGTCGGGGACATCCCCAAGGTTGCGGTAGATCACCATACGGCTCCCACAACCCGAGATATCGACGTCGACGTCGCCGTGGACCACATCCGCAAAACCGTCAAGGTTGAGGTCGACGATACGCGAGTTACCCGGGAAGCCCTGGTCGCCCGGACCGGCGGAATCGAAGCTAAACTGCTCGGTCGAGAATTGAGCCGTCCCGTCACTCGCATTACCGAGATTGAGGTGGTAGCGATCGATGCCGTCGTCCATAACGAGCAGGTCCATCATGCCGTCGTTGTTTAGATCGCCGGCCTCGAGGAAGTAGGGCGAAAAGTCGTTGACGACTCGGTGCTCGGTGAAGGAGCCGTGATTGACGTCGTCGTTGTACGAGATACCCACGTATTGCGGGGCGTTGAGCGCGGTATCTTTGGCGATATCTATTTTGTCGTCGCCATTAAAGTCTTCGAGAGCGACCGACGTTCCGAACGCACTCTGCTGGAACGGGAAGCCTCCGCCGCCGACAAAGATCTGACCGACGAATCGAGTCGAGGTCTCGTCGGTGAAGAAGCCGTTACCGTCGTTGATCAGCAGTCGATCGTTAAAGTCGAGCGTCTGCGATCCACCCGAGTCGTAGTCTCCGAAGTAGAGGTCTTCGTCGCCGTCACCGTCGATATCGCCTGCGTCGACCGAGCAAAAACGCGGAGCGTGAGGAGCACCGCCCGGAGCGAAGCCTTCGAGCTGAGGAATCCGGTCGTCTTCGAACCGGAGGCCGAGCCAATCGCCGTTGAGATCGTTCCCAAGGTTCATGTAGATCCGCGGGTGCGAGATGTGCTTGGGATCTCCGTCGGAAAGAGTGGGTACCGTGACTAGGTCGAGCCAGCCGTCTCCGTCGAAGTCCGCGATAATGACGTCGCGGTCATTAGTCGGAGTAAGGAAGCCCTGATCGGTGAAGTTACCGAGCCCCGGAATATTGAAATTTGCAGGGGACGCCGCCGAAGCGAACTCCGCGGTACGGTCAGTCAGCACGCCATTTTCATTCATCAGGAGAACGTTGGGAAACTTACCCGCTGATGTGAACGGTTGCTTCCTGACGACGACGAGATCGATATCACCGTCTTGGTCGAGGTCAGCGTAGGCGTAATCTTTCTCTTGCTGGTCGTTCTGTCCCAGGCTCGCAGCGACGTCGAGACGCGTCGAGGTTTCCTCGACGAACTCGACCCACTGAGCATTTGCAACCGCAGACAAAATGAGTATGAGGCACATTGGCCATACACGCACGGCAAGCTCCTTCCACCCTTTGATGGAAACTTGTGACTATGGTGGGCTTTGTAATTCGCTTCTGCCGACTCGAGGAACTGATGGTAACGGATCTCCCGATCCTAAGCCCTGGACGAAAAAGCCACTGACGCGGTGTCTAGGCCCTGACCTCTAAAACGGATTATGCTTAGAGACTTTGGCCTGGGTACTGCATCCCGGGTTTCACGTCGTTGACTCTGCCCACAATGACTCTGCCCACAAAGCAAGTCGTCCTCGGAATCGACTGAACATCGACAGCTTCTACGCTCAGATCCTCAATGACCGTCGTTTGAAATCACAGGGGTTTGATTTGAAGCGGCATCAATTCGAAGCGGAACACCGTTCAGGGAGTGTGAACCTCTCGCACTCCACAGCATTATCGATTTTCACTGGCCCAATTCGCGAAGACTCTCGGTGGCATAACTCTGTATGGAGCCAAAGTCCGAGCGCAACACGGGCGCCAGTCCTTTGGTCAAGCTCATGAGAATCTTCAGACCTCAATCACCGCCGACTCGGTTGCGTTCTGAGGTTGACTCGGCAAAGACAAGATCAATGAACTTTTCCATGCTGAGGGTTCATCGACTTATCAAACACGATTACGCAACGCTCAGAGTGGTGATGGTCTCTCTTTGTAAATCAAAAGCCCAGTAGACTCGATGGCCAGAGATTATAGCCACGCTTCCCGGACCGGGTTAGAGAAACCTAGGGCCTTTTGCTGGGCAATGAGGGCTGTGTTTGTAGGTCACTATTAAATAGGCATTTACAGCTTGGAGTCAAACGGAGAAATCGAGTGCGATATGGACGCGCGATGGTTTTGCGCTTGAGAGACACCGCTCAGGTGCTTCAAGGCCGTGATGAATATTCTGGGTTTTCCCGATAAGTGAGAGAGAGAATACTCTTCGAAAGAGAGGCCGCGCCCGGAATCGAACCGGGGATGGAGGTTTTGCAAACCTCTGCCTTACCACTTGGCTACGCGGCCCGTGTTCATAAGCCTCGCTCAAATTAAAGCGAAGCAGGGAGTCTACCTACTCGGGATTACGCGTCAAGCTGGCGAGTGGTCAGCAGAGATCAGCTCGACTGATTTCTGAGCGCACTCAACTTGGAGGCTGCGCCTCCGAGCTTCACCGGTTTAGCCGGCTCAGGGGGAGGTGCGGCCTCAACCTCTGAGCTCTCGTCGGAAACCGGCGCGGGCGGTGGACTAGGCTTGGGAGTCGCTCCACCATTTTTGAGTGCCTGGAGTTTTTGGACCGCCGATAGTGGGGCAGACTTTTTGGGAGTTGGGGGTGGCTTGGGTCTCTCGGGCTGAGCACTATCTCCCGAAGCTGAGGCCGAATTGGCCGGGGAGGTATCGAGTGGCTCCGGGGTCGCAGGGGGGCTTGCCGGTCCGCCCTTAATCGCCTTGAGCTTGGCCACGGCTGCGAGTGGTTTGGCTTTGATCGACCCACTTCGCCCCGAGGTTCCGCGGCCAAGCGAGGGGCTCGTCGACGGCGCGGGAGCGCTCGGAGCCGGTTGATCGCGGAGGTCGGTCTGGGTCGTAGGCTTGGAGGCGGCCGCCGGAGAAGCCTCGACCGGAGCGGGTGCGGGGGTCAATGACCCGAGGTGAGTCTCGAGTCGTCCCCGATAGGTCGAGATTTCCGGGTCCTCCGGCGTGAGCTCCTCGAGCGCTTCAACCACCATGCGATAGAAATCGGGTTTGTCGAGCGCCTGCGGATGCTGGGCGTAGCCGTGAAAGAGCTGCATGGCTCGGCTCGAGTCACCGCGGAGTTGAAGGAGTCGCCCAAATAGGTAGTAGGGCTCTGGGCCGAGCGATTCTGAGAGCGGCCCGAGGTGTTCGTCGAAATCCACGCTCTGTTCGAAGAGGCGCAATACCGACAGCTCCACCATGACGGCCTCGCGCTCTTTGCCGTCGAGGACTTCGATAAGTTTCGCGCGGCCCTCCTCGCAGTGGGGGTAGAGCTCGAGCCAGCGTCTCAGGATAGATTGAGTCGTTTCAACTTGGGCTTCTTCGGGATGCGGGTCGTCGTCGCCCTTGAGGTCCTCGGCTCTAAGGGCGTCGAGCAGTCGGAAGATCGTACCGCGAGCCCGCACTACACTACCGCGTTTCAGCTCGTGTGCAGCGAGCAAGAAGGCAGCCTCGGTATCGACTGGGTCCCACTCGAGTACACGATCAGCAATTCGGACGGCTTCGATACCGCGGTCGGCGCCCAGAAGTGCTTGCATGTGCTCTTTTAGGAGATTTGCGACGCGGTCGTGCTCACCTGAGGCGAGAGCCGCGTCGACCAGCCAACCGGTAATAAGAGGTTCTCCGGACTGAATATCGCGGAGGTGGGTGAAATATTCGAGAGTGGCGGAGGTCGGCCGCCGCGGAGACCAGCCTTCGAAACGCGACAGTGACAGTAGGTGGTCGCGACCTTCGGAGAGGTTGCCGGATTGAAAATGCAGCTCCGCGAGGCGACTTCGCACTTCCGCGGTGTCTTCTCCTTGGACAAAAAGATCCTGATAGAGATCGAGTGCCTTTTCGGTCTCTTGCTGCTTCAAAAAGACGTCGCCGAGTTCTTTGCGCGCTTTCACAATTCCGCGATCGTAGCCGGCTCGGTTACAGAGTTCGAGGTAGCGTTCGAGGTCTGAACCCTCGAGCTCAAGTTCGTAGAGTGCATGAAGCGCCGCTGCGGCCCCGCTCTCCCGGCCTTGATCGCAGAGATTGTCAGCGAGTTCGAGACCGATCCGGAGGGCGTCTCGGGAGTCCCCGTACTGAATCAGCAGTTGAAGATACTTTTCTTGAACCGTCAGGTTTGTCGGGTCGAGTTCGACGACCCGGCTGCAAGCACGAATCGCATCTTCGATGCGAAACTGCGTCGCGCACTTATCGGCGAAAGCGAGGTAGAAGCGCACGGCCTCTCGTGTGCGCTCGAGTTTCCGGTAAGTTTCTGCGAGTCGGTAGCTCAGGTCGAAGTCGTCGAGTCCACGCTCTTCGGCCCGCTCGAATCGGCGCCGGGCGCGGTCGAATTCCAACGTCTTTTCGAGGTCGCAGCCGAGTTGAAAGAGCTGGACGGGATTGATCATCGCGATCAAGCCGTCGTCATGCAGCCGTTGCACCACGCTGAGGATGGTAAACGGATCGGTTGTACAAGATTGAACGACCTCGAGGAGATCACGCTCACCGTCGAGTTGATTGATCACCTCGACCTCGACCGGATAAGACTCAGGATCTTGGACGAGCCCAAATGAGTTTGGGGTGGCGTAGTAGACGTCTTTGAAGACCGAGACCGAGTCGGCTATGAGGTCGAACCGGCCCACTAACTCTGCCGCGAGGATCAGAGTTTCGTCGACGGCCAGATCGACGTCGAGTACTCGCGCTAAGGTCATCGGCTCGCCGGGCTCGCACTCGACCGTCTCCACCTCGAGTTCCTGATGCGAGAGAAATTCCGCGAAGTGTCCGACGATCGCGGTCAGTATTCGCTGCGAAACCTCTTCTGGGGGAAGCAGCCCTTCTTCGAGAATGAGCTCCCCCGCGTCTCGGCCGTCAGTCTCGGCTACCTTGCGTATTCGCTTGCGATCTTTGTCTTTGAGGTTGGGGGATGGGGAGAGGGCACCGTCGAGAAAGCTCACTTCGTCCGAGAGTCCGAGATCGGTAATTCGCCCATCGACAAACGCCCAGGTCGCCACCGGCTGCCCCGTTGTGTCAACCGATTGGATCCGGCCGGTAAATAGGGAGCGACCCAACCAGCAGAGGTGTTCCACCAAGCCGGAGGCGTCGAACCGGGTCGATTCGGACATGCGGGTTTAATACGACTTTCTTCATGAACCGATAAATCATTGCGGACACGCTTCAATAAAACATAGCATCTTTCCCGGTTCAGGAGATTTGCCCGGTCAGGGGGATGACCTGATCCCGAGGCACAAAAAAAGAGCCCGCCGCGGTTTGCGCGGTCGGGCTCTCCTTGCCCTCAGGGGTCTTGATCCCCCAGTAAGGGAACGCTGTGAGGGAACGCTGTGAGGGAAGCTCTTACGGACAGGCCGCGAACGTACACTCGGTGGTGTCGACGTCCGGGTCGGTACCACAGCCAGGGAACGGAGCCGAAGGAGCCGGTCCGCCGAGGAAGAGGTACATCAGCGAGAACATAGCGTCGTCGAGATCGACGTCGTCATCGTCATCGCTATCGCAGGAGCCCGGGCAATCCGGTGCGGTTCCACCATTGATGAAGTCGAGGGTAAAAATCGGGTCGGCAATGTCGAAGCGATCGTCTTGGTTGCACTCGCCGCGGATGAACTCAGCGAGGTTACCCATACCCATGCCCATGAAGGTGACGGTTCCCGACACGCCCATGGCGTCTTCGCTGAAACCACCGATAACCACGACGTTGTCAACGGGCGGGGTACCGAGGGTGTCGATGAAGTCGAGCGAGGTCGTATCGCCATCGGCAGGAGCCGCGCCGCCAGCGAGTTCGTAAGTTACGGTAGCGGCAACGTCGCCCGGAGCGGCCGGGAAGTCGAGGGTGACAGGGCTCGAGAACGAGAAGACACAGCCCACGGTGACACCTTCCGGCAGGATGTTCGTGCCGAAGAAGTCAGCACCCGCACCACCGTTGAGACCGGCGACAACACCCGCTTGATCGAAAGCGGTCGGGTTGAGGAGCGACGAGTCGTTGCCGAGACCGATCGAGAAACCCTCGACCATGGCCGCGTCGGCGATGCTGACGTCGACGGTGATCGGCGATCCACTCGAGAGGTCGAAAGTTGCGTCGGCTGCGGTGTAGGTCGCATCACCACCCATGACCATACCGATTGTGACGTCGGCTCCATTTTGAACCGGAGTGATCGAAAGACCGCCGACAACGACGACGTTGGTTACCGGCGGCATGCCGAGGGTGTCGCAGAAGTCGAGAGTGCTCGTGGTTCCGTTGGCACCGATCAAGGTATAGTTCGCGACGGCGAGCTCTTGGCCGGCTGCCGGCGAAAGCATATCCATACCGGTAAACGAAATGACAACTCCCTGGTTGAATCCGTCACTGAGAACGTTGACCTGGGAGAAATCGGCACCACCACCACCATTGGTAGCATTAGTGGCCGCACCGTCTTCAGCGCTGTCGACTTGAACGACAGCCGGGTCCGAACAAACACCGAGCGACCAGCCCGAGACGTCCATACCCATGGTGCTGTCGAGCGTTACTGAGGTCGACACCATATCACCCATGTCGCCCATGAGGTCGGTGGCGTCGTAGACGTAGTTCGTGTTGGGCTGAGCGAAGAGCGCAGTGCTCGAGGCGCAGACGATCAGAGCAAAGAAGAACTTTTTCATGGTTCCCTTCTCTTGTCGTTTGAGAGGTTCCTAAGGAAAGTCCAAGACCGAAACATCGTGGGAGGGGCCTCCCACGGGTCTCTTCTCACGGAAAGTGCGGGGAATCACCACGATTCCGTCACACCAACTGGACTTGTGAAATGTGAAGAAGAGTTTTCGAGCCAATTAAAAATTCTGGAGAGCAGTTAGCTTCCTACCCCCCGAAGCTAAAACAGAGCCGAATGCCAGGAACAAGTACCAGGAGCGTTCGTAAGTTTCTCGCTCGGACCGTCGACGCTCGCGGTCGATTGTACTCCTGAACTATCCATCGATCTCGCCTGAATCGGCGAGGAGTTACAAGTTGAGTATCCCCAATCACCTCAGATCGTTCTCTCTCTGACTCCAGTAGGGAGCTTCACCGGGCAGAGAATTACTGTCTCAGAAGGGAGGAGGCGGCCGAAGTCGTCGTGGCTTCAAACGGAAGCCGACGCCTTCGAAAGAAGAACTATCTCAGGGCCCTAGACCCCGTCTCGAACGAAATTGACAAGCTCGGGGACGTTTAGCATGACGCTGCTCAGAGGGTCCCTTGGCCGAGTTTCGCGACTCAGGCTTGGGTTGAAACTTGGCTTAGGTTGAAACTTGGCTGAGCGTCATGGCTGGGCGGAGCCGCCCACCGCTGGGAGCGCACACCCACTGCTGGGGATCGTCAGCGATCTATCCCGCTGAGCTCGCCCAGGGACTCCTCGAAGTTCTCCTCGGGTTTCTCCTCTGCGTTTATTCACAGACCCACGGGGCGGCGCATTATAAGCGCAACTTCCAAAACTGTCCAAGAACCATCCCGGGTCGAGTTGGTTCAGGGACCGAAGTAGCACCATTGCTTGACGTTAGCGGCTCTCTCTAAGGAGAATTTGAGGTTTTCAGCTCCTGGATAAGACGTTTGTAGCCCGGTTCCTCTCGCAGGGAGTTGAGGTCGGGGTCGGTCTCAATATGCGCGACGTCCCGGAAGCCGTTCTCGATCGAAGCCTTGAGATGGACGATAGCGAGTTGACTCCGACCCGATAACGCGTACGCGCAAGCGAGGTTGTAGTGAGCGAGTCGGTTTTGGGGCTCCAGCTCGAGGGCTTTGCGGAAGTGCTGAATCGACTGATCGAATTCACGCGCGAGTAACGAGGTGTAGGCGAGTTCGTAGTGCGCCCGGAAGCCCCCGGGGAAGCGGCGTAAAATCTCCTTGAGCTCGACGATTGCCTGTTGCAGCTCGCCGGCTTCACGACGGTGGATCGCCTCGAGTAGCAGAACTCGCTCCGAAACCCGTTCGAGCGAGACCGCGCTTTCAAGTCCGAGGCGTCGCAAGAACTCGCCACCGCGAGGGTCGTCCAAGCGCGCAAGCGCACCGGCGAGTTCGACTTTGAGTCCTAAATTCTCTTCGATTTCGAGCCACTCGACGAAGATGGGTATCGCCACGTCTCCCGCGGTCCACTCGAGTCGGGCGACGAGGAGCAACTTCTGAGAGGGGTTGAGTTCTTCGTATTGGGTTAGATCTAAGGCGTACCGGCGGGTGAAGGCGCTTGGAACCCGATAGCGGTTCCAAATCGAGAGGTCGCGATTGAGCGAGGCTTCAGGACTTGTCGATTCTGCCCAGCGATTGAGAAATGCGACTCCCCACTGGCCGAGCTCGAGAAAAAGCTGTCTCGTCCGGGGGAGGATTCCGGGTTGATATCGCTCGGGTCCGTTGAGATCGTCGATAAGCTCTTGAGCCAACTCTGTACGAAATTCGTTCCAGCTTTCTGGCTCCGACAGAGCGAGATCTGAGCAGAGAGGGACGAGGCAGCGTCTGACAAAAGGTGGCACTGTCTTCGGATCGGGAGCACTCGGGAATTGCCGTCTCGCGTCGTCGACAGTTTGCACCCAGAGTTCTTCCCGAAATCGAGCGACCGATCTCAAGGTGCGCCCACCCTGTTCAACCTTCATCCAGAGGGTCGGGGCGAGTGCGATGCCTTGTTGGGTCAGGCGAGTAAACCTCCGTCTGATCTCTGATTTCGACTGATCGCGCTCTGTGCGAAGGCTTTGCAGGCGGTTCTTCTCGTCTTCGAGGGTGGCCAGACTCTCTTCATCTTCCCCAAGCGGCGGCTCCGACCGGCGCAGTGCTCGCTCCTCGAGCGCTGCCGCAAGCCGACGCGCTTCCCGTAAACTCGTGGTGTAGTTTTCAATCTCAGCTTCCGTGGCCTCGAGCTCCGCCATCAATATTTTGTGGAGGCGGTCGGATAGGGGATAGCGCGAACGGGGGGCGAGGGGGCGGTTGAGATAGAGCCTGAGGTCTTCGAGGTTCTGAGCGACGATCACGGTTTCGAGCTGGCGTTTTCCGACCGCCTCGAGGTCGGGATCACCACTCTCGAGGTAGACGCAGATCTGATCGAGAGTCGCGATCGGACCCAGGTCGCGCGCTTCGACGAGTCCGGGAGACGCGAGCTGGACCAAGATCAAGAGCGGTACCGCTAACAAAACCGCCAGCATTGAGTGGCTCACACGGGAAAATGAGACCAGAGTATTCACGATTGCAAACAGTCGCGGCATCGGCGCCCTCAGTGGTTGCTTTCGGGTGAAAGAAGCTTGGGGTACCTGGCGAGCAGTTTCGGACTACTGCAAGACCAGGGCTTCATCGAGGGAAAGTTCGACTCCCTGAAGCTTATTCTTGAGCTCCTCGGGGCGATTTGCAAAGAGTGGGCTGATTTCGATGGGGTGCTCGAGCTCCCCTCGAGAGTTTCGAGGGACCTTGACTCCGGCTTCCTCGAGCCAGTGTGCCCACTCTTCACTGAGCAGTCTTCTGCTCGAGTCCGCCGAATCGACCCCAGCCGCATTCTTAACCGGTGCGAATTCTCGGGCCCGCTCCACCTCGAGGACGATCGGATTCTTCGCGAATGGCAAGAGATCGAAGACAAAGCTCTCAAATCTCACTGAATTCGGCTCGAGCGGATCGACCGGCTCTCCGTCCCGGATAAAGGAAATCGCTTTCCTCGCGACGTGGTAAGGCATGTCAAAAGCTCCTTCTCGATCCGGGTTCAAGAAGTCGAGCGAGATCACATGCTGAGCGATATTGCCCGCACCGAATGCGAGTGATCCATCCTGAAGCTGTCGATTTCGATACTCCTCGGAGAGCTCGGTATATTCGACGACGCGAAGACCCTTCCCGACTTTGCAGAAGACACCGACCTTTTCTTCGGGGGCGATCTTAGGAGTCGCTTTCGACGAAAACTCGGAGTTAAGCAGTTTGTGGTAACCGACGAATAGAGGATCTCCGATGATTGCGAGCGGGTTATCGACTTGAAAGGTAAAGACATATTTGATTCCGCGTTTAGCGAGAAAGTCGTACTTTCTGATCAGAATTTCGACGGCTCCGCCATGACCGTTCGGGCTCAGAGCGAGTTCATGCTTGTCCTTCAAGAGAATCTTGCCTCGCCGCGGATCGACGATCGGCAGCATCGCCTGGGGCTCGAAATGGACATCCGCGGGATTGAGCCCGAAGAAGTGATTCGCATGAAAATAGGCGACCGTGTCAGCGTGGTTGGATTCGCTCGTCATGACAATCCACGGGATCGACTTCTTTGCTTTTCGACCCAATGAAACGATCTTTTCAGCGTGGTATTGAAAGAGCGTCCGTTCGGTAACTGGCCCGATCGGAAAAAGACCTTTGGGGCCCTCAAACTTGAGTCGCGTACCCTGGCCACCCGCGACAATAAGAAGGGCGACCTCACCTGATTGTAGCGAATCCCAGCCGGCGGCCTCAGCTTGTAAATCGCCGGCGGCGTCTTTGCCTCGGCGTACGAGGGGCGCCGGTTCGAGCTCGCCGAGGGTCCCTTGAGAAGATTCGTCGCGATCGAGATAAGTTCGAACCAGCCTCGATAGCTCACCGAAATCAAGCCCATCAACTTGGTCGAGCAGCGACTTGCGCTGATCGGCGTCGAGCTCTTCCCAGTACTCGAAAATCTGTTCCTGGTGGGCTTCGTAGACTTTGGCGACGTTGACGCGATCGCGTTGAGATTCGACCCTAATCATTCCGAATTCCCAGAGATGTCTCGGAGTGCCTCAAGCACCGCCCTACGCGGGGGGCTTTCCGCTGACTCCGCTTGCGTTTGAAATGATCAGAACTGGGCGGTTCACTTTACCCGCTCTGCTGAGGTATACCGGCGCGCTTTTCCGAAGCGCC
>CAYZYD010000028.1:0-13998 GCA_964482505.1 uncultured Planctomycetia bacterium
GGGGCTCGAGGCGCGGGAGCTTCTCAAGCGGTGTCACCCGCTTCGCAGGCAAGCGGTGGTTCTCGACTCTGACCTCGAAGGGTGCACGACTCACCTCCTGAAGATTGAGGCTGAGCTCATCGACCGAGTTATGAAGCCTCGCTACGGATTGACCTTCGAGGCGCGCGGAGACGTCCCCGCTGAAGTCGCCCGGGCTCTTGGGGATACCCATCATTCTCAAGAGGAGCGATCTCGACCGATGCTCCCGGTGCCGCTGTGGGGAGAGAGTCGACGGGTCACGATCGCCGGTCGCCGGCGCTGGATCACCGAGCTCGAGTCTCCGGCGTTGCGAGCCGTTGAGACGCGTGTTCGAGCCAGCGGTGCGACCGAGGAGGCTGCGTGGCGAGCCTGTGCCGCCGAGTTTCGCAATCGAGTACTGGGAGGGCCGCCACTGTGAAGTTGCTCTCGCCCATTCTCCTCACTCTGCTACTCGCAACCGGGTGCTCGATTCCTCGAGCCTTGCCCGAGTCCACCCGCCTCGAGGAAGCACTGACCGAGCTCTTTCTGGAGACTCGAGTCGAGCGCACCCAGGTCAGTTGTCGAATCGACACCGATCCCCGAGGGGCGATGGCGAGCTCTCAGAGGAGCGAACTGCTCGAACAGTTGGAACGTCGAGTGATCGCCGAAGGGGCCCAACCGATTGTTCTCGGTCTAGAGCGGCAACGCGTATTGGGTCGGCTCTCCGACTTTGCCGAGCCGACCTACGACTCCAAACCTCCCTTTCTCGGTCAGCATCAGAAGGCGCAACACGAACTCGTTCTCGCCGTAAACCTCCGCTCGGGCGAAGTCGGTCGCGCGTCTCTCCGTCTTATCGAACTTGAGTCAGGGCTCGTCCACGCTCTCTCATCGCGTTTCGATTTGTTGGTGGAGCTTCCGGTCGCTACGCGAGTTCACCGGACCCAGAGTGCTATTCCAATTTCTGCCGAGCCACTCACCGCCGAGGACTGGCGCGAAACGCTCACCCGGCGCGGGAGTTACTGGTGCGTGCAGGAGTTCCTCGCGAGCTATTACGATTTACTCGAACACGATCCGCAGGGAGCAGGGGCGCAGCTCGAACGTTTTGTCGAGTTTGGGCGGAGGCACCAGTTCGAGCCACTCCTCCTCTCTCTCCTCGAGGACGGGTCGCATGATTAGAGTCATTCTATGTCAATTCTCGATCGTCTGGGGACTCTACGGTTGCGCAGTCTCACCCCCCGCGTCGTTCTATGCTCGAGACCTTACCGCGACCACGACTTCGGGTGAGACCAAGGTGTGTTTGCGTGGGCATTTCGATCATCGCTTTGTCGGTAACCGAGTTTCGATCGAACGTCGTCGCATTCAATCACCTGAGTTTGAAGGGACGAGCGGTTGGGTGCAAGTCGCGGAGCTTCCCCGGCCCGGGTGGTCGGAGGGCCCTGACTCGGTATGGAGCTATAACGATCGATTTGAATCCGCTTGTGTCGGAGAGTATGAATATCGAGCCACGCTGACGATCGACGACGGAGCCGCAGCACCAGTCGCCGAGGTTCGGATAAAGTCGAACCGAGTCTGGGTCGATCCGGGTCTCGCGAGCCGGCTCGGGTTTGTCTTAGGTAAGTACGGTATCGACGAGCTCGAGCCGGTTCGAGTGCTCGCTTCGGGATCGAGCCGCTACCTCGTAGGAAAATTCGAACTACGGGTCGAAGAGGGCCGCCGACTCGATTCGTCCTACTCGGGTTATCCGTTCGAACGTCGTCGGGTGCTCGAGTTTAAACGGGCCGAGCTCTCATATCTCGGTCGAGAGCTTTGGTCGGGTTGGGAAGCGACCCGTCTTACGAGTGCTCCGTACTCTGGACCGAGCGTCGATTGAGTTCAGTTTTGATTTGAGTTCGAAGTCGCTCCGGTTCGACAAAGGGCGCGAATCTCTCGATGGTCTCCCCTCCTCGACCGACGAGAAACTTGGTGAAGTTCCACTTGATCATGGAGGACCCGATTACTCCGCGCGCACTTCGCTTGAGTACCTTGAAGAGCGGGTGAGCGCGAAAGCCATTGACTCGGACCTTGTCAAAGAGGGGAAAGGTCACCCGAAACTGCGACTCACAGAACGCGGCGATCTTCGCGTTCGACCTCGGCTCTTGCCAGAGAAACTGATTGCAGGGGAATCCGAGGACCGAAAAGCCGGCCTCCTGAAACTCCTCATGGAGAGCTTGGAGCCCTTCGTATTGAGGGGTGAAACCGCACCGACTGGCGACATTGACGACGAGGAGGACCTGGTCGCGGTACGAAGCGAGCGTCGTTGTCTCGCCTTGAAGAGTCTGGACAGGGATCGAGTAGAGATCGGTCATCGCTTCTTATTCGTAGTTTGCTTGAGTGGATTCTCGACGCGGCTCAACCCACTCAGTCGTGTCGGATCGGGTTAACCGGGATTTGGTTCGCCGAATGCGGTGCGGATGATCGAGGGAACCGCGATCTTGTTTCCCTTGAGATCGACGAACACCCAAACCCGTTCCCCTTCGGAGACAAGCTCTTCCCGGTCTCGAGTCTCCGAGCAGATTCGGACGAATTGGTATCCGATCACCATGCTCGTATTTCCGTATCGGATGGGCCAACCCCGAACTGAAATAGAGTCCCCCGAGACGATCTCGCGGCGGTAGTTGATTTCGGCCCGAGCGATGATCGGATACCAACCGAGCTTCTCGAATCGAGCAAAGGGGAGCTGGTGTTGTTTGAGAAATGCGAAGCTCGCCTCTTCCATGTAGCTGAAGTAAACCGCGTTATTGAGGTGTCCGAGCGAATCGAGTTCATAGGAACGAACCTCGAACCGGATCGAAAAGGAGGGGTTGTGGGACGAACGCGGAGCCTCGGCCTCGGATCGGTTCACGGGGAGCTCGTCTTATCAGAAGTCCGAACATTGGAATCCCGGGTTTCGGGCGCGATGCTTTGAGCGAGCGGACAAGAACTGCACGATTTCGCACCGGTCCTCTTGCGGCGAGGCTTGAGAATTAGGGTCAGCGCCAGACCTGCTACGAGCGTCACGAGGTAGAACTGCGGATCGGTCCAGGGGAAGTCAAAACAGTTCATGAGCTCAAAAACCGGGTTGCGAGTTGGTAAGTGAGCCAGGCGGCTCCGTAGGCAAAGAGTGACATGTAGACCAGCTGCAGGAGCGCCCAGCCCTGGTGACCCGTCTCTTTACGCGTGACCGCGAGGGTCGGGAGACATTGCATGGCGAAGACGTAGAAGACGAGCAAGCTCAAACAGGTCGCAACGCCAAAGAGCGGGCTACCGTCCGGTCGTTTGATCGCTCCAACCCTGTCGACGAGGCTCTGCTCTTCGGGGTCTCCGTCGTCGGGAAGGCCGATCAGGACGAAGAGCGTTGAGACGAAGACCTCGCGAGCCGCGAAGCTCGCAAGGATGGAGATTGAGAGTCGCCAGTCATATCCGAGCGGAGCGAGGATCGGCTCGACCCGCTGGCCGAGGCGACCTGCAAAACTATTCTCGAGCCGGTGCCGACTCGCGATTTCCGCCGCCGATTCGCGCCAAGCCGCGACGCTCTTTTCGTTTTCGGCCCGGAGTTCGGGGCTCTGCTCGGGCAAAGACTTCTCGAGCTCCGTCGCCTGCTTATCGAACATCGCAGCTTCTTGGGGCATTCCTGAATAGGGGTAATTGGAGAGCCACCAGAGCACGATGCAGATGACGAGAATCACCGTCCCCGCCTTCTTCACGAAGACCAGCCCTTGGTGATAAGAGGCCCCAAGAGCATTGCGTAGCGACGGTAATTTGAAGGTCGGCAGTTCGAGGATGAGAGGTCCGGGCTTCCCTCGAAACAACGTCCCGCGAGCGATAAGCGCGCTGACCAGCGCCGCGAGACCTCCCAGAAGATAGCAACCGAGGAAGGCGAGGCTTGCGACGAGCGGATTGCGCGGGAAGAGCAAGGTAACGAGAAGCGTGTAGACGGGCAGTCGAGCTGAGCAGCTCATAAAGGGCGCGACCAAGATGGTGATCAAGCGATCACGTCGATTCGGGATCAACCGGGTCGAGATAATGGCGGGAATCGCACAGGCGTGGCTCGTGAGTAGGGGCACGAAGGCTTGCCCCGGCAAACCAAAGGGCCGCAGAAATCGATCCGCGACAAACACGGCCCGAGCGAGATATCCCGTGTCTTCGAGAAGCGATATCAAAAAGAAGAGCAGACAGATCTGAGGTAAGAAGACGACCGTGCCCGCGATGCCTCCCACCATTCCATCGACGACGAGAGACTGAAGCGCTCCGTCGGGCAAGACGGCCTGAAAGAGCGAACCGAGAGAGGCGAAGAGCCCTTCGATCCAGCCCATCGGGTATTGCGCGAGGCTGAAGACCACGAAGAAGAGCGTGAACATCACGAGAGCAAAAATCGGCAGTCCGGTGACGGGGTGAACGAGAAGTCGGTTCCACTTGTCTTCGCGTGAACTCTCAACCGAGGTCTCTTCGCGGCGAGCCCGCCGAAACTCCCGTTCGAGCGAGTCGACGGTCCAATCTCGATCGGGAGCGACGGATTTGGTTTGCGTCGGGTCGGTTCCAGTGGCTGGGAGTGGGCGGCTGGAGGCGGTCCCGTCTCTCAGGGCGCTCAATAACTCGGGGCAGCCAGCACCACTGCGAGCGTCGGTTTCGACCACGGGACAGCCGAGAGCGTGCGCGAGGGCTTCGGTGTCGTAGGTGATTCCGCGTCTCGCCGATAGCCGACTCATCGTCAGAACCACCGTGACGGGGAGCCGTGAGCTTCTGAGATCAGCTAGCAGGGGGAGGCTGCGCTCGACATTTGAGGTGTCGACGAGTAGTGCGATGGAATCGAATGCGGGGACCCGTGAGATGGCGCCAGCGAGCGCGAGTCGGCAAAACTCAGATTCGGGCAGTTCGACTTCTAGCCGATAAACTCCGGGTAAATCGACGATCACGAGACCGTCGGTCCCGGAAGGCCGACCGAGACGCGCTTCGACGGTACTGCCCGGATAGTTGGCAGTCCGCGTACGCAGCCCACAGAGACGGTTGAACAGAGTCGACTTGCCGGTGTTCGGGTTTCCGAGAAAGGCACAGTGCCGCTGGGTTGTCTGAGTGAATGTATCAGTCACACTGAAACCTGCGTGGAAGTTCGAGCTGGGATAGGGGGGTGAATCGAGAGAAAAGCTCGAGTTAGTCGGCGATGATCGGAAGGCCACGCAGAGTCATGGCGAGTCGTCGGGGCAATCCGATTCTCGTTTTACCGACTTTGACGAGACACGGTTGACCCTGCGAACAGATTTCGATCACACTACCGTGAACAATTCCGAGCGCCTCGAGAAGCGAGCTCTCGTCATTGCGGTCATCTCGCTCTTCGGTGGTCACCACACTCAATCGCGAACCGGCAGGAAATTGGGACAACGTGAGGGCTTGGGCGACGTCACTCAAAGGGCTGTAGACATCGGCCTGGAAATCGGTCGACGCTTCAGCGGCGCGATCGTAAGCTGAGTCTCTGAAACCAGAATTGACCAGGGCCGCGTTACCCGGGTTAGAACGACTCGGATTACAACGACTCGAATTACGCTCAGTCGAGTTGATCCGCGCCGATTCCCGGAACGGAGCTTGAGGAGTGTCGGCTAGGTCGGCGAGCTGAGTCTCCCCCATCGTCACGCTTCTTTGAGTGAGGCTGTTTTGGTTGATGCTCTTTCGTGTTTTATTCGTCACTGCTATCCCGCCTGTCATAAAGGAGGCTGCGTGAGTCGAGCATGCTCGACGATCCATCACGGCGACTTGAATCGAGCTCGGCAACCATGCCGCTGTTAGCTCCCGAGAATGTTGGCCCCGAGTGTTTGCCCCCGGGAATTGGCTAGGTCCTGAAGCATGCGTTCAGCTATTACCCAACACCTGCCGGTATCGCGAACTCGGCCGGCCGTATCGCGTCAGCTGGTCTTGCTTCGGCTCAGCCGCCACAGAAATATACCCCTTGGTTGAAATATCTTCAAAGCGTTTTAAGCTTCAAACGGAAAGAGGGTGAGATGGACATCTGGAAAGAGTACGATCAAAACCCGATCACCCACTCGGCGGCACACCACATCGTGGCTATTGCAGAGCTCTTAGAGAAATTTGGCTACGCCCGGGTCTCCGACGTAGCTCGCGAGCTCGAGATCACCCGCGGGAGTGCCTCGGTCACGCTCAAGGGGCTCAAAGGGCGCGGGTACGTCGTCGAAGACGAGCGCCGCTTTCTGGGTCTCTCGGAGAAGGGTGCCCAGATCGCCCGCTCGATTCAGGCGAAGAAACAGGTTATGAAGACGCTCTTTATCGATCTGCTCGGAGTCAGCGACCACCAAGCCGATGTCGACACCTGCAAGATCGAGCATCTCATCAGCAACGAGACTGCAGAGCGAGCGAGTCGGCTGCTCGCATTTCTTCAGTCGGGCGAGTCGAATGTCGACACTTTCCTCGAAGCGCTCGAAGGTTTCGAGGGTTGGCAAGAGAGCGACCCGGCTCAGTTCCCGAGCGCTGCGGTGGATTCCCTCAAACTTCACGACGAGTCGGAGGAGTCTGAAGGGTCAGAAGAAGAGGGCAAAGCGTCGTGAAGAATGAACACCTAGACCGGTTGAATGACCTCATCGCCGAAGAAATCGAAGCGGGGCTTCGTTATTTTCACCTCGCTTCGACGCTGCGAGGCATGGATCGCTTGCTCGTCAAAGATATTCTTCTCGAGAATATGAAAGAGACCTTCGAGCACGCGCAGATGATTGCCGACAAGGTCTTACAACTCGGAGGCACTCCGCGACTCGAGATCAAACTGAGTCTCGAACCTCAAAAGACAACCGCCCCTGAAGCGCTTCGCACGGCGGTGACGGTCGAGCAAGCGGCCCTCGACGCCTATCGCGATTTGCTCGAGACGGTCGAGGGTGAAGGGGATTTGATTCTCGAAGAGTTTTTGCGGAGCCAGATATCGATCGAGTCCGAGCATGTCTCGGAGCTCGAACTCCTGCTCGAAGATTGAGCAGCGGCTGCCCGCGCAATCCCTAAGCTCGCTACATTCCAGGCCTAAGATGCCCGCTGACAGCGTCATACGAACGTTATGATCCTCGTCGAGACCGATAGGGCGCCCTCAGCAGGAGCCACTCGAACTTTTCTCACGGAAGCTTCACGGCCTCACACTCGCGTTTCATCGACGAGGCAGGTTAAGTTCTCGGGATTTATCGAAATGCTGCTCGTTCGATTTGGGCTCGAGCTAAGATACAGACCCTATGCGCTCCAGGTCTTTCGCTGCGCAGTTCGGGTTTGAGTCAGGGAGCTAGTTATTGAAAACAGTGCTTTCGGCTTGGAGACGGGCGGCTTTGAAATTGGGCTTGTAGCGTGCTTGGGCTAAGGCGTCCGCTTGGGAGTCGGGCTTGAGGTCGGATACGCGTCAACAAGAAACATGACGATGCCTATAAAGACGGCTCTGTCTCGCCGCGAAGAGTCTCGGTAGAGATCGGCTGCTTAGGCTTTGGGTTGGAGTTGTTGAGATGGTTCGTCGGATCGGCAGGCATCACTTCGCTTCTGTGCGACGTAATCCATGGCACTCACGGTTGCTGCTGCTCGGAATGACGTTGCTTCTCGGGGGGAGTTTGGCCTCGGCCGGGAACGATCCGTTTGTGTTGGAAGCGGGTGCGATCGCAATCAGTGCCGGGGAAGAGGCGACGATCCCGGTAATCCTCTCCAACGAGTCGGGCGTCCGCGGCTTTTCGTTTGGACTGCGGCACGATCCCTCGCGTCTGACCCTCGAAGCGATCGAGCTCGGCAGCGCCACTTTGAGCGTAAACGCGGGAGCTCCCGACTATTTCTTTACCGAGGTGAGTCCCGACGGTGAGTCAGGGGGAGTCGTCGCGGTGCTCTTCTCGCTGAGTCTTCCGCTTCTCGATCTACCTCCCGGGGACGATCAACTGCTCGCTGAATTTCGCTACGGCTCAGATCTCGCGGCACCCCCGGCTTCGGTCACCTCAATCGACTTCGCTAGTGATCTGGGCAACCCTGAGGTCGAGACGGTTGTCGCGCTCGCCGGCAGCTCGATGCCGGTCTCGGAGGTCAGCGGGTCGGTGACTTTTCTTCCACCGACGGTTCAGAATCTCAACTGCACGCTTCTCGATCCTTGCTTGAACCAGTACGAAGTGACTTGGAACAACCCGGTGACTTACGGGACGATCACCCTCTCGTCGGGAGGCGTGAACCTCACCACGCTACTCGGGTTTGAGACGACTGCTACGGTCGAGCTCGAGCCCGGGCAGACCGAGATCTGTGTGGCGGGGGCGATTGGACCGGTCTCGACCGACCCGAATTGTTGCGAGGTGGAGCTCGGAGTGCTCGGGGCTTTCCCGACCGATCTCGTCTGCGAAGTCGATCCCATGACTTGCGAAGCCTCGATCACTTGGAGGAATGTCATCGAATATCAGTCTCTTGAGGTTTACGAGAATGGCGTCCTCACCGAGGTGCTGGGTGGAACCGTTAACTCGTTGATGCGAACTGCCGACGAACCGATTGAATTCTGCTTGGTTGCCATCACCGATTGCGGAGCGACCGCGGCCGTCTGCTGCCCGCTCGCCTGTGGCAGTCCGTTCTTGCGCGCCGACTGTAACAACGATTCAACCTTCAATATTGCCGATGCGGTAGCGGCTCTGAATGCACTCTTTGGGGGAGCGTCCGCCACCTGTATCGACGCGTGCGACGTCAACGATGACGGTGCATTCAACATCGCTGACGCGGTCTACGCGCTCAATAATCTCTTTACCGGAGGACCCGATCCCCTGGTACCCTTTTCGAGTTGCGGTTCAGATCCCACCCCCGACAGTCTCGAGTGCGAAAGCTCGAGCTGTTTTTGAATTCTGTTACTTATCGAGGATCAGACCCGCTAGGCCGCCGCATGCGTTCGGTTCGGCGTTTAAGCTCGGCTTCCCAGTACTGAATTTGCGTGCGGTGGCCGAGGTTTTGGTAAATCTCGAGAAGGCGGTGTGCGTCGAGCGGATCGTCGGGATTGAGTTTTGACGCCACTCGAGTTTGGACCTCGATCGCCCGATTGACCTGACCGTTGAGAATCAAGGCCGCGGCGAAGAGCCGTTGCACCGCGACGTCGTCGGGGGCCGCCCGAGCCGCGAGCGTGGCCTGGCTCAGCGCGGTTTTCCGGTCGCCGAGATTGAGGAGGATCTCGGCGTAGAGAGCTCGCACTCGAAAGCTCTCTGGGTTGCGGCTAAGAAAATCTTCGGCGGCCCGCTTCGCGGGGGGATAGTGAGCCGGCGCGCGGAGCGAGAGCCTGACGGTGCGACCGAAGAGCATTTCGTCGTTGGGATAGATCGTGAGAGCGACGCGGCCGACCGCTTCGGCGGTCGCCTTCTTGTCTTGGTTGAGCAAGTGATCGAGCGCATGCCGGTAAGTCTGCCGCGAGAGCTCGAGCTCGCTCAAGACTTCTCGAATCCAGTCGGGTCGCTCGG
The DNA here is from genome assembly GCA_964482505.1 of uncultured Planctomycetia bacterium. Classification (GTDB taxonomy): domain Bacteria; phylum Planctomycetota; class UBA8108; order UBA1146; family JAJFFE01; genus CAYZYD01. Next base: position 9,447 of record CAYZYD010000028.1, read on the forward strand.
GACTATCGAGCAAGGTCCGCAACCAGATCGGGGCGTCGCCGCCAGGCTCGTATTCGAGCGAGAGCTGCTTCATTAAAGGCAGAACTCTCTCGAGTTCGCCCCGCTGCAGCAGATATTGAGAGTACTCCTCGAGGTAGAGCTGCCTGCCTGAATTTTTGAGATCTGTAGCTTCGCCGGAATCGATGAGCGACTTCGCCTCGGCGAAGAGTCGCTCCGCTTCTTCTCGCTGACCCAACGGTTGGAGAACACGGTTAGCGAAGATGACTCGAGCCGCAATCTGATTCGAATTGTGAGTGATAAACTCGCGGAAGAACTTCGAGAGGCCACCCGCGTCACCCAGTTGTCCATGCACTTGAATGAGTTCACCCATCGCCGCCTGGGAGTTGGGGTGTCGCTCGAGCGATCGTTTCAGCACGATGAGGGCGTCTTGATACAGCCGTTTCCTTACGTAGACGCGAGCCAGCCGGAGAGTGAGATTGGGTAGGTAGCCGCTCTCCCGGGTACTCTCTTCGAGGTAAGTCGCGGCTTTGTGATAATCGCGCGCGTAGAGACTCAAGTAGGCGAGACGGTCTTCGAGAAGCTGCTGATCGAAGAGACCCCAGCCCCCTCGCCAGAAGGGTCGCAAGAGAGATAAGGTTGACCGAGCTCGTTGGGCTGCCTTGACTTCTGCCGCGGTGACGCGGAAATCCTCAGCCATCAATTCATCAAAGCTGTAGGAGGTCTCGGGAGTTTGCCGGTTTGCGACCAAGCCGACGATTCGAATGACTCCCGTGTGGACGGTTAGCAACCCAAAGAGCAGCGCCACTCCAAGAAACACTCTACCGGCGCCCGTTAATTGCGATTGCTTGCGAAAGACCCGCCGGTGAAAGGTGACGTGCGGCTTTCGAAAGAGCTGATAGGTCTTGAAGAAAACAAAGACTCCGCAGCCCGCGATGGCGAGCGAAAAAAGGAACGGAAAGATCCCATAAGATCTGTAAAACGCAAAGAAGATAGCTAAGCCGACAAGCCAGAGTAGTACTTCCTCGCCCGGGGTGACGTCGTAGGTTTTTCGTATTCGTTGGGTGCCGGGACGACGACGCGAAAGTAAGGCGGGGGCCGAGAACCCAAATTTCAGGGCGCCGTTGGGACAGACATTGACGCAGTCGAGACACTTCATGCAGGCGCGGTCGACGACCTTCTCGTAGACCTGAATCTCTTTGTGCACCTGAACATTCGACGTGCAGCTCGCCGTGCAATGACCGCACTGCTCGCATTTGTCGAGGTCGGCGACGATGCGTCCGACCGAAGCGACGTCGAGAGCTCCGTAGAAGGCTCCGTAGGGGCAACCGTAGTTGCAAAACCCTTTGGCACCGAGGAAGTAGACGATCGCAAAGCCCGCGACGAGCAGGGTGCTGATCGAAACCATGAGCCCGGGGAAGGTCTCCCAAAACTCGGCTCGGCTCACTTCGAGTCGGAATCCCTCAAAGGGTTGCGGCGGCCCCAAGAGGTTCTGTACGAAGCCGATTTCGCCAAAGAGGCTGTGGAAGAGCGGAAGCAAGAACATATAGAAGCCTGCGATGAAGGGGACCCAGACGAGGGTACGGGTCCGGAACATCTTCGGACGAATTCCAGCCCGCTTCATCAAGTAGCCGCAGAAGTCTTGGAGTGCCACGATGTGGCAGCCCCAGCCGCAGAAGAGACGGCCGAGAAGAAGGGTCGAAGCGAGGGTGACGGTGAAGAAAATAAAGCCAGCGTTGACGAGACCGGTTCGAATGGTCTCGGCCGCCTCCGAGGGCTCGACCGGCGTCAAAGTCTCGCCGCTCGAACTGAAGAGCTGCCAGTGCAAAATATGAATCAGGAACAGGAGGTGGACCGCTACGAGGGAGATCGCTCGCCAGCGACTCGCGCGAGACTTCTTGATCCGTTGGGAACCGGCTGAACTTGTTTGGCAGCGACTTTTGGTGGTATCAGCACCGGAAGTAGTGGTCGTTTGGGTCGAGGTCTGAGCCATCGGCGTTTCGGGCTTGGGTCACAAGAAAATCGGCAAGAATGCTTTTGAAGTAATGAGTAGCTCCTAATGGTACCCCACGCTCTAGGGAGCGCGAGGGTTCTTTAGATTCGGTGACCTGATCACTCTCTTTGGCTTGGGGTCTGCCCGCAAAGGGCGATCGACTCGAGTGAGAGGACCCGGCTTGAGCGCACCTCGCGATAAATTGAGTGCCAGACAATGCGCCCTTATCGCACCTGAGGCAACCGGCCGCCGTGTTCAAAGGGGGGATCAAAAAGGGCGGCTAGCTTCGCTCGGTTCGCAGATATTGCGTCAGTGCTTCTTCGAGCGCGCGGTCGAGTTCTGCGATCGACTGCGGCTCGGGTAGGGCTACGAGAGCGCCGGCCTCGATCGCCTTAACTCGGTCCTCGACGGTACGGTAGAAGGAGATCAGGTCGGGGAGGGGGCTCGTGGTCGTTTGGCCGAGCCGGTCGACGTCGCGGGCATCGACGACCAGGAGTTCGAGTTGACCGGGGTGGTTGTAAAGATAACTCAAGGTATCGGTCAGTCCTGAGAAGGGGTGGACCACGCTACCCGCGATCCGGAATCGGTCGCTAAGGGCCCCGACGAGTCCGCCGGGCAGACTTCCGACGATTCCCACCGAGCCAAAGTCTGAAGGCCGCACCAGCGGGACTGCGGCCGCGCAAAAGCCCGAAGTGAGCTCAAGACTCCAGAAGCGCCAAGAGTAGTGGTCCCGGGCGTTGGCGATGCGCAAGTTGACTTCGTAGGGGGGTTCGTCGACTCCATCGGTGAGCACGGGAGAGACGAGGCGACGATCGCAGGGTTCGATAACGGAGGCCAAGGTACTCTGGGTGAGCGAGAGTTCCGCCTCGTCGAGCAGTTGGGCGAAGGCGGGATTCCACTCGACGAAGTGACCCCACTCGTCGCAGCGAACGTAGGGTTCGCGGCTATACTCGCGGAAGCGGAAGCTGGCGTCGCGTTCGCGCTCTTGGCAGACGGCTTGTGTCTCGTCGATGGTCAAGCACATCACGTGAGCAATCGAGCCCGTATCGTCTGAAATTGGATAGAAGTGACTCAGCAGGAGCCGGTGCTCCTCTCGGTCCGGGCTCCACTGACAAGATGCAGTTTCACCCGCGAGCGATCGCCATAGGCTCCGACCGAACGGCGCGGCCGCGGTGAGGTCGGAGAGCGATTGCCCGAGACAGAGCTCGCGATTCTGCTGGAGCCAGCTTGCAAACTTCTGGTTGATCCGGGTGATATCCCCCTTCATGTCGAGGAGGACAAAGCCGAGCGGGGAGGCTTCCCAGAGTTGCGCCATCGCGAGGGATTCAAGTCGGTGTGCGGCTTTAAGTCGCTCGAGATGGGCGCGGAGTACGTCGAGTTGAATCTCGGCTCCGAGGGCGCGATCGAGTTGAGAAGGTTCCCTGAGCATCGCATTCATTCCTGAAGTTTCTGCAGTCGCTAACTCTCACGGAAAGTCCGTGAGCTACCCCGAACTATCGTCGTGCGGCCCCGCCTACCTTTGGTGAAAGGCGCTGAGGCCGCGCACGTCGCGAGTTAGCGCACGGGAAGCTCGGGCTCGATAACAGGCGAGAGGCGACCCGGCGAGGGTGCTCAAATCAGCCGATAATCGAATTGACGTTTTGCTGATATTTCTGCTAGTCACGAATCCGGCGAATTTGAACCGGGGAAGCCGGGGAATAATGTCAAATCACTCACGAAAACTTGGCAATACTCAGCAGCAACTTCTCGGTATTTAGGAGGTTTGAGGATAGATCAGAGCTTCTTGCGTCGAGCTCTCGTTTGTCGAGTTCGGATCTTTGGTCTACTCGTCATCCCAAGGTCGCGAAACGACACAGACGTTGATACCGCCGACGCCCATCGAGAGCTTCCCAAAAATCCCCTCGGCGTAGTTTGTGGTATCTGAATAGACGAAGTTGCGGTGAAGCTCTTGGATCTCGGGGTGAACTTCTTCGGGTTCGAGATTGGTGGGCGCCACTCGGCTCAGTTCACGCGACAGGTATTGCGCTGTGAGTTCCCAGCCTCCTCCCGCTCCCATACCGTGGCCGAAGGTTCCTTTGCGAGCAGTGATGTGCGCATTGTCACCGAGCAGCTGTCGGACGTTTTGGACCTCGAGAAAGTCACCGGGGGTGGCGGTGGCGTGGAGATCCCAATGGGCGATCGCGGTCGCCTCGACTTTCGCTCGAGTAATTGCCTGCTCCATCGCGCTGAGCGGGCCCTCGCTCGACGGCGTGATAATGTGATCGGCGTCGGCACTGATGCCGATACCGATGGGTTCCATTCCGAGTGGTTTGAAACCTCGGCTCAATCCGTACTCGAGATCCCCGAGAATCCAGACTACTGAGCCTCCGGAAACATGGGTGCCCCTCATGCCCGTCAGTGGCTTCGAAACTTCACCGTCGGCCGAGAGCACCCGCGCGTTGTAAAAGGTAGAAATCGACATCGCGTGGGGCGGAGGATCGGTCGCCCCGACGACGACGAGTCTCGCCTCTTCGCGTTCGATCGCGTCACAGCCAAGCTTGAGCGTGAACCCAAAGGTCGAGC
>CAYZYD010000029.1:0-13984 GCA_964482505.1 uncultured Planctomycetia bacterium
GGCTCGAATTCTCGACCTCCCGCATCGAAACCAGTTTTCGGGCGGGCTGCTAGGCGCCGCGACGCAAGTCGGATTGGTAACTCCTTCGAGGAGCGGCAACAACGCCAGGGAGGTCGAGGGCCGGCGATTCTTGCTCGAACTTTTCGAACAGGACACTAGCATCGCCGCCCGAAGGCGGAGCTCATACTACTTAGCGGCTCGACGATTCGTCGAGGATTGCTTTGAGCTCTTGAGACCTTTCGGCGTAGCCCGAGTCGGGTTCGAGTCGATCCCAACCCTCGAAGTTGCGCGCTCTCAAATAGATAACGTCGAGGGTGCGCTCGTCATGCGGACCGAACGCTTTGAGATAGATCGCGTGCGCCTTCTCAAAAGATCGGTCAGCTTCGGCGTGTTTTTGCTGAGCCATATAGGTCTCGCCGTGGGTCTTGAGGTAGGACCCGAGCAGCGGATCGTCATGCCCACGGTCTTGGGCCACTTCTTCGGTCAACGCCCGACTGATCTCGTGTGCCTCGTCATATTCACCGAGGGAGCTCAGCGTCTCCGCGAGGCTATCGAGCGCCTTCCACGTCTCCGGATGATGGTCAGAGTAGATCTTGCGGTAGCCGTCGAGAGACTCTCGGAAATAGGCTTCCGCCTCTGCGTACTTTTTTTGTCCCAGAAGAACCCCGCCCATGTTGTAAACAGAGACGACCGTTTTGGGGTGGATATCGCCAAACATCTTCCGGCGCGCATCGAGCGCTTCGCGAAGGTATGGCTCTGCTTCATCGAATTTGCGGAGGCGGTGAAGAAGGGCTCCGAGGTTATTGACGCTCGAAAGAGTGTGGGGATGTTTGGGACCGAGGATCTTTCGGGTCGCGGCGAGCAGTTCGCGAAAGTAGGGTTCTGATTCCTCGTACATTCTTTGGCTCACCAGAAGGTTCGCGTACGCGTTGATCGCCGCGAGGGTCTCGGGGTGCTTGGGGCCGTAGAGCTTTCTTCGAATCTCCATCGACCGCAGTAAGTAGGGTTCTGCCTCGGCGTATCGGCCCTGATACTCATTCCACATACCCATGTAGGTCAGGGAGAGAACGGTTCTCGGGTGTACTTCGCCAAACTGGTCGCGGTTCTGATCGAGTGCCTCTTCGAGTAGTCGACCAGACTCTTCAAACTGGCGCGTCTTTATCAAGGGCAGGGCGAGATCGGTCTTGACGATCGCGCAGTGGGGATGGTCCTTTCCGAGGACACGAAGTGAGCTGGCGAGAACCTCTCGAAAGGTCTGCTCGGCCAAGTCGAACTTGCCTTGATCGCAGTAAAGCTGACCGAGGCTCGCTTGTGAGATCAACGTCTCGCGGTGCTCGGGCCCGAGCACGCGAGCCATCGCAGTGACCGTCTCTTTGAAGAGGGCTTCTGACTCGACGACCTTGCCGCCATCTTTGAGGAGCCGCGCGAGGTTACCGAGTGCGATGAGGGTCCGGGGGTGGTCGTCGCCAAACTTCTTACGCTTGAGTTCCACCTGTTCGCGAAAGAAGGGCTCCGCTTCGCGAAGGTTTCCCTGGCGCTGCCAGAAAAGTGCGATCGTATTGATTGAACTCAGAGTTTGGCGGTGGGTTTCGCCGAGAACGCGTCGCCGCTTCTCGAGCACTTGGGTGATGACTGGCCGCGCCTCAGAGAATCGTCCGAGCTCCATCAATATCTGTCCGAGCGTATTCATCGAGACGAGAGTCTCGGGGTCTTCGGGGCCGAGCACTTCCGTCCGGAGTCTGAGTGTTTCGCGGCAGTTCTCTTCGGCCTCCTCCCAACGGCCCGCTTCGATCAAGAGCCGAGTGAGGTAGCCGCGGGTCGTGAGCGTGTCTTTGCCCCGCTCCCCAAATTGCTCGGTCTGTTGCGCGAGCGAGTTTCGGAAGAGTGCTTCGGCGCGTTCGAACTCATCGAGGTAAGTCAGGATCGCGGCTAGGTTCGTCTGCGCCGACAATATCTCCGAGCCGGCCTCGGCGGCGCGGCGGAAGATCTCTACCGCCCGGACTTGGGCCGAGCGAGCGGAATCGTAGAGGCCGAGCTTCGAAAGAGTCGAAGCGAGCGACTGGAAGAGCTTGGCTTGCAGTTCGGGTCGATTCTCAAACTGCGACTCGATCGCGGCTTCGGTCTGACTAAAGACATTGTCGACAAATACGGAGAGAGCGAGACCGACGAAGTCGGTCTCAGCGGTCAGCAAGCGAACCTGGTCGAGTTCCTGCGCTATCTCCTCCTCGGCCTTCTGAGTGCGCGTCTGCGCTGCCCGGGTCTTGTCGATCAAGGCTTGTCGGAGCCGAACGCCCATCTGCTCTGAGTCGATTTCTGAGAATTGGTCTGACTGAAAGGCAGCGACGAGTCCGAGTTCCTCATTGGTCTGTTCGAGCTCCGCGTTGGCGCGTTCGAGATCGCGATTGGAGATCGCGAGCTCTCCATTGGCGCGCTCGAGATTGTCTTTCGCTTGGGCGAGCTCTTGATTAGTCGCTTCGAGAGTACGGTTGCTCTCTTCGAGGTCCGCTTTCGATTCGGCGAGTTCGCGCGCTCGTTGCGCCTCTTGTACGAGGCCGTAGCTCGCGACTGCGAGCCCCAAGCTGAGCGCGACAAAGACAACGGTAGCCACCGTGACCAAACTCCGGTGCTTGCGCACAAATTTGCTCAGTCGGTAGCGCGTACTCGGAGGGCTCGCCGAGACTGGCTCGTGATTGAGATAGCGCTGGAGGTCGTGCTGGAGTTCGGACGCCGTCGCGTAACGCCGGGTCCGGTCTTTCTCGAGACACTTGAGTACGATCCAGTCGAGATCACCGCGGAGTTTGCGACGCAGACTCTTCAAGTCGCAGGACCGCGCCGCGGCCAAAACTTCTGAATCGGCCCCAATACCACTGAGTCGCGTGCTCGGTTTGGGCGGCTCGGACTCGCGGATAATCCTCTGGATCTCGGCGTACCCACCCTCACGCAAGACTTTCGAATCAAAGGGCAGCGCACCCGTCAGGAGTTCATAGAGGACGACGCCGAGAGAGTAGAGATCGGTCCGAGTGTCGACATCGTTTTGGCTCATCTCCGCTTGCTCCGGCGACATGTACTCGGGAGTACCGAGGATCTGCCCGAGTTCGGTAAAGAGGGTCCGCTCGGTCAGCGTGTGCTGAGTCGATTTGGCGAGCCCAAAGTCGATGACCTTCGGGTAGTGCAGTGAATCCCGTATCTCCACCAAGATATTCGAGGGCTTGAGATCGCGGTGGATGACGCCCTTTTGATGGGCGTGCTGGATCGCTGAGCAGATTTGAGCGAAGAGCTCGAGCCGTTCGTTCGTATCGAGTCGATGACGATCGCAGTAGTCGGTGAGAGGCTCTCCCGAGACGTACTCCATGACGAAGTAGGGTCGCCCCTGATCGGTAGCGCCCGCGTCGAACACTTTGGCGATCGCGGGGTGGTCCATCAGCGCGAGCGCTTGGCGCTCGGCTTCGAACCGCGCGATGACCGCCTTGGTATCCATCCCGTACTTGATGACCTTGATCGCGACTTTGCGCTTAACCGGCTCGCGCTGCTCGGCGGCGTAGACGACTCCCATCCCGCCCTCACCTATGCGCTCGAGGATTCGATAGGGCCCGATCTGTTCGGGGTCGTCGAAGGAGAGCGGCGAAAAAGAACGGGTCTGGGGACCCTTCATCACATCGCGCAGGACCCGCGCCGAGTCCTGCTCGACATTTTCGAGGGCGTCCAGAAAGGGGTTCTTGCGCCGAGGGCTATCCGGGATCGGGGACTCATCGTCATGGTTCAAGGGTGCGACTCTCTCTGGTTGCAGCAATTCTCACTGGCGAGATAGCCGCACAGTCTCTCAGCCGAAACCCAACGGGTCAACGCTACCCCAGGAACCCGAGAGTATTCCGCCCGGGGAGTGCCGAACTTGACGTCCGGCTGGTGGCTTTTCGAGAATAAGAGCCGTAAGGGGGCGAGAAGGAGGGGTGATCGCGATCGAGCTTGGTGGTGCTAATGGCGCGAAGAGATATCAGAGGCAGATCGAGCGCACTTCAGCGTGCGGTAAGAGGCCGACGCGCGACCAAAATCTCAGCGCGGCATCATTCTGGCTTGCGACGAGAGTTTCGACGCGCTCGAGTCCCCGCTCGCGAAACGCCGCGAGAGTCGCTTCGATCAAACGCTCCCCGACGCCGCGGCTCCGGTATTCGGGATCGACGCAGATCGAAACGATGTTGCCGACTCGACGCTCGCACCAGAGGGCTGGGTTCATTTTGACGATGCCGTGGCAATAGCCGACTACGCGCTCATCATCCCGAGCGACCAGCAACACGAGTTGCCGGTTGCCGAGCCCGCGCTCGAGCGACTCACAGAAGTCTGACTCGGCGGTTGCGACCGTCTCCCAGCTCGATCCAAAGGTCGCGTGATAGTCGTTGAGCTGTCGCCAGAGCTGAGCTACTTGAGCGAGATCATCGCGACGGGCGGGGTGGACCGAGAGACCCGTACGACTCGGGCTCGGAGCTTCGCTCACCGGGTCGGCTGCCTCTCGGCGATCAGGGCCGCACACTTTGCGACCGTCGCGAGCTTCTCGGGAGTGTAGTCGTCGTCTTCGAGCATGATGTCGAACTGATTCTCAATCACGTTGACAAATTCCATGAAGCCGAGCGAGTCGAGAACCCCGGTCTCGGCTAAGGGTGTGTCTCGATCGATCGTTAACTCGGTATCTCCCCGGAGCACGTTGGTTCGCAGATGATCGAGCAGCATCGCTTCAATTTCTTGGGCCGTGGTCACGTGGACCTCACTTTCGCTCGAGTTGGTCTCGGATTCGCTGCGGCCACTGAGAAGGATCGAGACCCTTCTGAGCGATGACCGCGTAGAGGAAGCGCTCGAGTCCAAACCCGACGCAAGCGCTTACGAGATTCTGGGTGTCGTCGCTTTCGATGTGGTAAGCGCGACAGAAGAAATCGTTGTGGAAATTGAACGAGGCGGCGGCCACCGATCCCCCCGGAACCGTCAAGCGGAGCTCCTGTTTGAGATCAAAGGTCGACTGGAAGGCGGCCTTCTTGGCGAAGTCGTCGATAAAAAACGCGTCCGTCGCGCTCTCGATCCAAGCGTGTAGCTCGAGTTCTTGTACCAGCGCTTCGACCCGCTTCCTTATCTCCGCCAATTGCTCTTTGACGAGCTGCACGGGTCCGAAGAGCACAATCTCTCGCATCGTAAAATCCCAGAGCCGCTCGAGCCCGATCAGATTGCCCGCTTCGTAGCGGTAGCAGTGAGCCCGGGCGGTCAGTGCTTTGACGGTGCCGGCCGGCAAGGCCTGGTCTTGGAGCTGTTCGTAGCAGTGGAAGCAGACGGTGGGGGAGAGCACTTCTTGGGGCGTCTCCATCTGCTCAAAATCATCGACTCGGATTGCGGCACCGGTGCGGAGTCGACTCGCAAAGGATCTCAGAGTTTCGAGGTCTTCGCGAAGATGGCAGGCAAAGGTCAGATACTGTGGAAACGAGGCGAAGTAGTCACACCGCTTGAGCACGTCAACCGAGAGAAGATTCGAGTAAGCCTGGGGCTCTGCGCCCAAGTCCTGAGCGAGCTCGGCGAAGATTGTGTCGAGCGCTTCGCGAAGGGCTAACGGTCGACCCGAGAGTCGCACCCTCCCGGGCCCGTGGGCTTGAACCTCGCCTGCTTTTTCGAGGGCCGCGTAGACGTCGCCATGATTTTCGAGCTGCACATCCCGGTTGTCAAAGCTGACGCGGGCGCGGGTCGCACGGTAACCATCCTTGAGGCACTCGACCACACTCGAAAGGGTCGATTCGATCTCTTCGAGGTCGGTGTCAGCTCGAGGAAGATATTCGACGACCGGCTCGGTAGGGTGCTTCCGAAAGGCTACGAGCTCACGCCGGCAATAGTGGAGTCGCGAGATAATCTCACCGAGTAGGTCGTCGTCGAGATCGCGACTGATTTCGAGAGCGATCCAACCGGTGTCGGTGAGGCTCGGGGGATTCACGATGGAGCTCCTTCTAGTCTCGCACTCTCTTCGGATGGTCCGGGGCTAAAGCCCCGCATTCCGAAAGGCATCCCGCGAAACACAATACTCTTTGGCGGCATGACGACTGACTTTGCCGGGACCGACTTGACGACGACCGAGTTGGCGCTGATCTCGGTTTCCCGTCCGATCGTTACTGCTCCGAAGACGCAAGCGTGCGGAAAGAGCCGGACAAAGTCTTCGACCGTCGGCGCTCCCGCCCCGGTCTCATGGTTGCGCGGCCCGAGGACGACGCCCTGGAAGAGAAAGACATCCCGTCCAATCACCACGTCGCGACCGACGACGACTCCGCTCGGGTGCGGCAGGACGAGTCCCGGACCGATTTCGGCGCTCGGATGGATCGAAGCGCCCGAGATCAACACTCCGAGCCTCCGGCAGAGGGCGGGGATGACACGGGTCGAGCGGGAGATCCGGCCGAGGCGATAGAGGAAGACGGCGATAAAACCGCGGTTGAGGAGCATGCTCGCCACGAAGGCGACCGGGCCCGAACTCCGTCCGCGTTGAGCCCGAAGGTCACCCGCGACTTGAGTCCAAAAGCGCGGCTCCGAGCTCGGAGAGGGCTCGTCGCAGGTTATCGACTTCGTCTCACCATCCAGTCGGGTCACGCTTACCTCTTCAGCAAAGTCGTCGGTTCCCACCCGACCTTATCGGGCGCTCCCTCAAAACTCTTGAGAAGCGTCCGCGGAGTTTCTCGATTCCACCGGTGAAGCGGGGCGAGTCGTCGGTTGTTCGCGGTAAGTCTCGACTTTTTCGGCCTTGCTGGCACGACCCGTGCCCTGGTCGGATCTTCCAGTCTCACTTAAGACCGTGTGCCCGCAGCGAATTTCGTGGAACGCCACTGAGAGCGGAGCAGATCGGCAGCAAAGGGAAAGAAGGTCATCGTGTCGGTGCATTCCTTGACATGCAGATTCTCGTATTTGAGATGTGCGATTCTCACAATCGCGATTTCAGGCGCATTGAGCGGTGGACTCGGCGCCCAAAACGGACCCCGACTCAGCGATACCATCGGTCGCAAGCTCGGCTGGTTCGACTCTTCCCCGGTCGCGAGCTTTCGAGCCTCGGATCAGGAGAGTGCCACCGTTACTCCGCTCGAAGAGGTCGCGAGCAGCTCGACGACCTCGACCGAACGCGAGAGCTGGCAGCCCTGGGACGGTTTTGTTACGGGCCTGCGCGGTGGCTTCGAGTCGTTTCCCCGGCCTATCGGTTCCCCGCTCTACTTTGAAGACCCCTTTATCAATACCGACCTGCGGCCGCTCTTTCTCTACCACGAGTTTCCCGAGAGCAGTCTACTCGGCGGAGGAGATCTCGCTGTCCTCGCTGTGCAAGCGCGTCTCGCTCTGACCGAGCGCTTTCAATTCATCGCGACCGCCGACGGTCGAGCCGATCTCGAGGCGGGTGCCCTGCCCGAAGGCGAAGGCTGGAACGATATCGCGATGGGTCTCAAGTACGCGCTCTACACCGATCATGAAACGCTTTCGATCGTATCGACTGGGATCCGTTGGCGTCTCTCGAACGGTTCGCGTGAAGTATTCCAAGGTACCGAAGATGAGATCTCACTCTTTGTGAGTGGTTCGCGTCGTTTTGGTGAGAAGCTCTACATGACGGCTGGAGTTTGTGGCCGCATCACAACGCACAGCGGTCAAGGCAACGACTCGATCAACTGGGATGTCAACTTTAGCTACGAGCTTCTCAAAGACTTCTTTCCCCTGATCGAATACCACGGCTTCCACTATCTCTCAAACGGCGATCGCATTCCTGGTGCTCGCGACGGGCTGCTCGATTACGGAAACCTCGGGGCCGGAGACGTCCGTGGAAGCAGTGCCCACTGGTCGACGCTCGGTTTTCGTTGGAACTTCAAGGAGGGGGTGTGCTGGGGGATCGGCTACGGCTTTGCTCTCCAGCCGAGTAGTAAGAACGACATCTACGACGAGCGCTTTACGACCAACCTGATTTTTACTTTCTAGCCCGCATTTCAAGGTCGCCTGAGGATCGAATCCGTCCTTCTGACGCCGCGAGCGGACGCCTTGCGACTTCGCAGTAGCGGGCTCGTGAATAATGCGGGCTAGTAGCGTCGCATACCAATGCAAAAAAGCCCGACTTCGGTCGGGCCTTTTTGCGTAAAGAGGTCAATGAAACGGCCGGTGCTTACGGGAGTGGGACCACGAGGAAATCGTCCCAGTCCTTGCGACCGTTCCAGAACGACCAGACCCCGACGTTACCCGCCGTCAATCGAGTTGGGCTATTGTCGGTGCAGTCGATCTGCCAAGCGGCCGGTTCGGCTTCGCCGTCGACCCAGACCTTCGCGCGAATCTCGGTTTGTCCGGCCAGCGCTTCGACCTGCACTCGGAATCGGTACCAGACTCCGGCCTGCGGAATGACCCCTGAGTCGATCTGTCCCGTCACCTCGGTGCCGTGCGGCGAGATCCGGAATGAGCGATCGAAGTAACGACGCAGCCGGTAATAGCGATCGGTGTTCGGATAGTCGCTCAAGAAGGTGACGCCGATCCCTCCCGCGGCATCGGTCATCCTCATCCTGCCCGTGAAATCGTAGTCGGCTAGGGAGATCGCGAAGGGACCATTGTAATGGCTGTGGATGTTGGCGGCGGTCGAGGAGGTCGAGAAGAAACGAACTCCCGACTCTTGAATGACTGAGAAGAGCGCGTCCGACTCGGTCAGGGCATTGCCCGCCCCGGTGTCGATCCAATCCGTCGGCTGCGAACCGGGAGCGAAGGAGGCAAAGCCCTGCGCGTAAGCTTCGGTTTCGGGCAAGAAGAGCGCGGTTGCGTCGATGTCGCCGTCGACATTGAGCTCGATTTGCGGCTCGAGTCCGGCCGCGTCACCCGACCAACCCACAAAGACAAAGCCGGGATCGGGCACTGCGGTCAAAATGACGGTCGACCCGAGGATGTACTCAGCGAGATCGGGGACTCGAACCACCGCCCCCGAACCGTCGCTCGCGGTCGTGACCGTGTGCGTCGTGACCTCGGTGAAGTTTGCCGTCACCTGGCGATCTCCGAGTAATACGATCGCTAGCGGGTTCTCTTCGGTCTCAAAGTCGCCGGTCCAGCCCGTGAAGATCGAACCACTACCCGGAATCGCTTCGAGTGTGACGCTCGCTCCAAAGTCGTAGGTGGCTTGATCGGGATCGACCGATACGGTGCCACTGCCGGTGCCTGCGGTGTTCGTGGTCAGCAGAAGATCGGTCGGCGGATCGCCGAGCAGTTCGACCGAGAGATCGTCCCAATCCTTGCGCCCGTTCCAAAACGACCAGACGCCGATCGTCCCTTGCGTCAGGCGGGTTGGCGAATCGTCGTAGCAGTCGATCGAGTAATCGTTGGGTTCGGGACTCGCCTCGGGCCAAACCTTCGCGCGGATCTCGGTCCGCGTACCCGTATCTTCGCACCGAATCTCAAAGCGTACCCACTCTGCCGCGGCGGGGATAAAGTCTGAATCGATGTCACCCCCCGTGATCGCGGTTGCGCGTGGAGAGATTCGGAAAGAGCGATCAAAATAGCGGCGCAATCGGTAGTAGGAATCGGTGTTGGGATAGTCACTGAGGAAGGTGACGCCAATTCCTGCGGCGGCGTCGGTCATCCGCATGCGGCCCCGATAGATGTAGTTCGTCAGGACGGCGCTGCCCGGCCCGGTGTAGTGCGAGTGGAGATTGGTTGCGGTCGAGAAGGTCGTAAAGAAACGCTCTCCCGCGATTTGTTCGACTTCGAATCGATCGGGCTCCTCAACAAGATTGTCGGGGCCAGTATCCAACCAGTTTTCGGGATCACTGCCCGGGGCGAACGCCTCAAAGTTTTCGGAGATCGCGAAATCTCCCGAACTAAAGTTGGCGACCACCGTGGTGTCTGAGTTGATCGTCAAGACCAACGGATTGGCGAACCCGTCTGCGTCGCCACTCCAACCTGTGAAGATCGATCCCGGATCGGCAGTCGCGGTCAGCGTCACTTCGGTCCCGGTCAGATACTCGGGAAGGTCGGGTGTCACTTCGACTGATCCGGATCCCGTGCCGGCGGTGACGAGGTCCAAACTCTGCGACTCGATCTCTTCAAAGATCGCAGTGACCGATAGCTCGCGAGTGATCGTCAGGGTCTCGGGGTTATCGCTTCCCGAGAGCGCCCCGCTCCAACCGACGAAGACGTAGCCGGGATCGGCGATCGCTTCGAGCGTGACCTCTTCACCGAGGGTGTAGACCGCTTGGTCGGGAGTCCTCACAACCGACCCCTCGCCATTGATTGCCACGTTGATCGGGTACTCGGTGGCGACGGGCTCAAACAGCGAGACTTGGAAGTCATCGAACTGCTTCCCACCGCGCCAGAAGGTCCAAACTCCGATGGTCCCTTGGGTCAATCGGGTGGGGCTGTCATCAAAGGCGTCGATTTGCCATTCGCTCGGCTCAAGGCCTCCGTCGGGCCAGAACTTGGCGCGAATCTCGGTGGCGCTACCCGTGTCGGCAACCTCGACCAGGAATCGGTACCAGACATTGGGTACGGGGATGATCCCCGAGTCGGTGCGACCTCCGGTCGCTTGGGTATCGTTTTGCTCGAGTCGGAAGGGCAGGTCGAAGTAGCGTCGGATACGGTAGTAGGAAGTACCCGACGGAAATTGACTGAAGAAGGTGAGACCGATTCCACCGGTGGGGTCGTCGATGCGCAGACGGCCTCTGAACTGGTAACCGTTCCAAAGCGAGCTACCGAGTCCCGTGTAGTGCGAGTGGATATTGGTTTCGACCGAGAAGGTCCCGAAGTAGAGATCGTCTGAGTCGGCGAGAACTTCAAATCGGTCGGTCGGATTGAGGCTGTAGGCTTGTCCCGTGTCGAGCCAGTTGCTCGGATCGTCCCCGGGGAGATACGTATTGAATCGCTCGGAGTAGTCGTTGGGCTCCATCACGAAGTTGCCCGTGACCTGACTGTCAGCCGAGAGGTCGAAGTTGAGTGGGTTTGCATTTCCGGACGCGTCGTTTGACCAACTGTCGAAATCCCAACCTGAATAGGGAATCGCTTCGATATCGACGCCGGTGCCACAGAGGTAGGTCGGACTCATGGGGTTGAACGTGCCGTCGACGAGCTGACGCCCGGTGTCGAGGATCTCACTAGCGCCTCCACCCTCCACTGCGTAGAGATAACTCGTATAAGTCGAGTGGGAGAGGCAGTAGGGGTAGGGGAAGAGCTCAAAGCCGCGGCGCAGGGTTTCGTCAAAGAGGAGCTTCAAGATCGAACAAGCTTCGATCGGAATCGTCCGTCCGAATCCCCGGCCGTTGGCTGGGTTGTAGACCCCGAGAACAAAATGGTCGTTGTAGTTGAGCGATCCTCCGTCGGTGGGATCGAGCACACCGTCGGCGGGAAAACGGTTGTAATAGCTACCGAATGCGAAGGGGTTGTCGAAAGTGATGTCGAGGCCCCGGATCCAATCCTCGCTACCGTGGACCACATGAACGCCTTCGAGCGTTCCCCCGGGGTTGCCGCGATCGACGATATTGATCCCACCCCGTGCGTTGAGGTAGTCGATCTTGAGGTAAGGCGCGTTAGCAAAGAGGCTCACTTCTTGGACCAGCGGGGCCCCACCGCAGCCGCCCTCGGCGGGGTTCCAACGGATACGTACGCGCTTCTCTTGATCGTTGTCGACGAGTACTGAGATATCGATCAGACTTCCGCGTCCCGAGTCAGCGTCGAAGTACTCGCGAACTTGGTTCTCTTCTCCGGCCGACTTGATTCGAAACTCGAGAATGCCGAACTGCTCGTACTGCTCGAAGAACGATCCGTAGACCACACGGAGCCTGCGGTTTTCGAGGACGATCTCGTCGGGCGACACCGAGACGTCGAGCTCGGGATCAGTGGCTCCGAAGGGTGACGCGAGAGTCCGGCCTCCCCCCACGGGACCAAGCGTCAGATTGCAATCTTGAGCGGTCAACGGTCTACAAAAAGCGATGATTGAAATCAGGGCGATAGACCATAAGAGGGGCCGTCTTGAATTTGGTGAGACCATGCTGCTTGTTTCTGCTCCTCATGTTTTCACGCGAGCACCGATTGAGTTCAGGCTTCAGTGCGTTGTTGCCTCTAATGCGTTCTGGTCGAGTGGGCGCACAGCGAACCGAGAAGATCCAAAAGACATCGACCGTGGTTCGGGATTCTAGGTCTCGCAGACAGGGTGTCAAAGGCTCAGTCACTTTCTCCCCAAGCTGCGAAGACAAATGATCCGAAATCTAGAAATAGTTGAGATTGGGCGGGTTGAGGAGGGCTTTCGGATCGGGGGCGGGCTGCGATTGCGACCTCGAGCAGGGCCTCTGGATCCAGAGTCTCTCGGAGTTTGCACGAAAGTTCGGGCTCACCAGATTGCAAACCGTGACCGCTCTCTCCAGCTCGATGAGTCAGCGCTCCGCTATGACGGCTCGGGGTGGCTCTACCAAGCCGAGCAAGCGCCCGGCTGGATACAGTTTGGAGAATTTTGGCTCTTGAGCTTTGGAGAACTCTCACCTAAATTGTCGAGCTTCGTGCCCGCCCGTATCTCGAGATTATTGCTTCGACGCTCGTTAAATTACCGCGGTTCATCGCGCCGAGTCGTCAGGAGGCAATTCCGTTTTATCTCGGCGGCTGGGCTACTTTTGCTCGAGAGTGTGAGTCGTAACCAACTATGGGCCTCGGTTAGCGACGCAAGACGAGGGGATCGCCTCGAACTGCGGCAATCGCGCGAGATCCGTGGGACAGCAAACTCGGTTCACACGACAAGCTCTGATGACCCTGATCCTGCTGCGTGTCTGATCACACTCAGTAGCTGCTGACCGATATCCTCGGGAACCCTAAAGTGAAAAACTAGAACCGTGCTGAACTCCCGCTCTACCTCTTCGAATCTGCATGCTTCCACCGCGACTCTAGGACGTTTCGTGCTCTGCGTATGGCTCGGTTTGATCGCTTCCTCGATGGCGCGCGCCGATGAGATTACCGTCAAGGGGAAGGTCCTGACTGGTAAGGTCGTCGGGATCGATGCCGATGGGCTCAAGTTTGAGACCGACTACGGTGACGGGACGATCACGATTCCGGTCGCCGACATCGAGTCGATTTCGTCCGAAGAAGAATTTAATGTTGTCTACGGCGACGATGGCGAAGCAGCGGGCAAGATTCTTTCGGTGAACGAGGGCAAGGTCCTGATCGGCCCGGATATTCAGTCGGCCGAGCTTGTCGACCCCGCGGACATTCTCGATAGTAAGAGTGGTGCCGAGCGAAGCTGGATCGAAGAGCAGCAGGCCACATTCCGCTACTGGTCTGGCTTCTACGATCTCGCCTTCTCCTATGCCGATGAATCAACCGACGAGATCGATGTGATCAACAGTCTTCAGCTCGAGCGGATCAAGGATCCCACCCGTCTCCTGATCAATGTCAACTACACCTTCGGAAAGACCGACGCGCCTGGTCAGGATTCAGTTAAATCGGACAACGAGCTTCTCGCGCTCGTCAAGGGTGAGTACGACTTTACCGACCGGCTCTTTGGATACGTTTCAAACGACTTTGAAAACGACGAGCTCGAACAGCTCAGCTTGCGTTGGGTCTCGAAGATCGGTCCCGGGTACAAGTTCATCAAGAACGACAACACCGTCCTCCGGGGCGAGATCGGAGCCTCGTATGTTTACCGACGGTTTCATGGGGGAGATGTCGAGGAGTACGGAGCGGTCGCGTTCGGGTTAGAACTCGACACCAAGGTGTTCACCGATCACCAGTTCCGCTTGCGCGCCGACTATCTGCCCTCGCTCAAGGAGTGGGAAGACGACTATCTACTCCGGGCTACGGCGACCTATCTCATTCCGATTACGACATTCATTGCGACGCGGTGGCAGATCATCAATATCTACGACAACACGCCCGACGAAGGCACGCAGCGAAACGAATTTCAGCTTAACTTTGGTCTCTCGCTTCGGTTTTAGGTTGTCGATACTCAGTCGTCTTTTGATCGAGCACACGCCCGAAAAAATCTTACCCCCCTCAC
>CAYZYD010000030.1:0-5418 GCA_964482505.1 uncultured Planctomycetia bacterium
GTGGCCCCCGACGCTGGCCTCGCCAGCGCCGACGATACTTGTGCGCCGGTCGGCGGCGGATCGTCGTTTTTGAGTGACGTACAGATCTCCGTCGCCTCGGGGAGTACTTACTTGATCCAAGTCGGCGGTTGGAATGGCCTCGAAGGAACGGGTCAGCTCAGCATCGATCTCACTCCGTTCCCGTTGGCCATCAACGAGATCCGAATCGATCAACCGGGCGCAGACAACGACGAGTACTTCGAGCTCGCGGGTGACCCGCAAACTCTCGACGGACTCTGGTATATCACGCTCGGTGACTTTGGGAGCAGTAACATCGGTGGCGTCGTCGAAGCGGCCGTTGACCTGAGTGGAAACAGCATCGGGGCCAGCGGGTTCTTTCTCGCGGTTGAGGATAGTTACAGCCTCGGAGGCACCCCGGATCTCGTTCTGATGGGCGATCTGAATTTCGAAAATTCAGATAACGTTACCCACCTGCTCGTCCGTGACTTTACGGGCGCCGTCGATGATGACCTCGACAGTGACGACGACGGTGTGCTCGACAGCGAGCCCTGGAGCGAGATTGTCGATTGCGTCGCTCTGCTCGAAGAGGTAGGCGCTGGGGACCTCGTCTACTGCGATACCACTGTCGGCCCCGACGGAACCTTCGTCCCGGGTCATGCCGAGCGCTGCCCCGACCTTAACGGAGCGTGGTTCACCAGCTCATTCGATCCCGCCGATGGTAACGATACTCCGGGTGCAGCTAATGCCTGCGCTCTCACGGCTGGTAACGACGAGTGTGCGGACGCTCAAGTAGCCGTCTTGGGACTCAACCCGATCTTTAACGGTGCTGCGACCACCAGCGCTGAGCCGTTTGTAGGGGGTTACCCGGGGATCTGCGGCGACATGGAGAACGATCTCTGGTTCACCTTCGAGGCGACTGCCACGGGTGCTATCGTCGTCGACACTTGTGACCTCGTCGATTTCGACACCGACGTCGAAGTTTACGAAGGCGCCTGTGACTCCCTCGTCGCGATCGGTGGTTCTTGTGACACGGCTGGTTGTGGTACCTTCACGGCTACCACGGCTCCGATCACGGTCATCGCCGGCACGACCTACACCATTCGAATCGGTGGCTTCGGCGCCGGCTCGGTTGGGGGAGGCTTCTTCAATATCGATTTCATCGAGGCGATCCCGTTCATTCGAGCCGACTCCAACCAAGACGGTGCGGCTTCGATTTCGGACGCAATTCGAATCTTTGACGTTGTCTTTAACGGCTTCCCTAGCACCTGTGCCAATGCCGACAATGCGAATAACGACGATACTGTCGATATCGCGGACGGCGTTTACGTCTTGAACGCTCTCTTTAACGGTCTCTCATTGCTCAACCCCTTCCCGGGTTGTGGTGCGGATACCGACGGGGACGATCTAGGCTGTACTTCGCATAACGCTTGCCCGTAACAGTTGATCGTTCTTTAGTCATTAAAAGAAGCCGGGCAAGTAGCCCGGCTTCTTTCATTGTTTGCAGCTTTATGAATCAAAGTAGATCCATGGCTTCACGGCTCTTTTATATACAAGCTAATAAATGAGCGATTGCGTCGATATGCTGCTGAGTTCGTGTGGGTATGTCGCATTTCATTCTCTCTAAGTACCCATGTTATTGATCTTTATTTAAAAGAGCTTCACGCCGAGTTCGTTGATCACTTTTCGAATCGTGTCACGATCCTACGCAGCTAGACGATGGGTCGACTAGCTACTGAGGCGAGGGGATTCTCGGGCAACTGAGCTCTAGACTCTCATACACACATCTCAACACAGAGGAGGACTCGATGGCAAAATTTTGCCGTCTTGCTGTTGTCGCATTGGCGCTGACAGCTACCACGAGCGTTTTCGCTCAGTCGATGCTCCGCGGGGATACCCCGGCGACGAGCCAAGGCTGGTTCGTTAACGATGTTTTCACCGTCGGTAACTTCGTCGGTGCCTACCAGCCCGTCGGAATCCTCGACGGTATCTTTGCTCTGCCCGGGGATAACCCTGGCGAAGTTCGCGTTCTTGTGAACCACGAGCTCAACGAGGGCAATGGCTACCCCTACATGGTCAACGGTTTCATGATGACTGGCGCGCGTGTGAGCGAGTTCATCATCGACGCCTCGAGTCGTAAAGTCATCAGCGCTCAGGAAGCCTACGATACCGTAGTCGGTCGCAACGGTCTGCTCGCGGCCTCGCCGGCTGAGATCAATGAAGATGGCAATGCGATCGATGGTTTTGCTCGTTTCTGCAGCTCGAACGGAGTTGAGGCCGGCGAATACGATTTTGTTGACGACATCTACTTTACCGGTGAAGAGTCGGGCATTCCGTTTCACCCACATGGTGGTACGGAGTGGGCTCTCGATATTGCAAACCGCACTATGTACGCTTGCCCGAACCTCGGTCGCGGAGCGTGGGAAAACGTCACCCCGGTCGATACCGGTGATGCCAACACCGTCGGCCTGATCCTCGGCGACGACACCGAGTCCGCCCCCCTCTACCTTTGGGTCGGTCAAAAGAGTGCGGGTACGGGTGGTTTTATCGATCGTAACGGTCTCGAAGTCGGCCAGCTCTATGTCTGGGTCTCGAACACGGGCGAGCTTGATCCCGATATGTTCAACGGCTCAAATGGTGGTGGAGTCGCTGGTTTTGGCGCGACCCTCAACGGGACCTTTGTCCCGATCAGCGTCATCGACCCGGCTATGGCTGGAATGCCGGGCCACGACTCGGTTGGATACCTTGATAACAACACTTTGACGACTGCTGCCGACGCTCTGGGCGCCTTTTCGTTTGCACGTCCCGAAGATATCGCCACCAACCCCACTGACGGTACGCAAGTCATCTTTGCTTCGACCGGCCGGGGCGGGCTCTTTCCGTCAGATAACTGGGGGACCACTTACCTCATCGATCTCGATTTTAGTGGCGCGACCCCTACGGCGGCGCTGACCGTTATCCATGACGCCGACCAGCTCGTCGATCCCGATACCGGCATCCGCAGCCCCGACAATCTCGACTGGGCTTCCAACGGTCTCGTCTACATCAACGAAGACCGTTCGACCGCCCCGAGCAATCTCTTTGGTGGCTCGACGGGCGTCGAGGCTTCAATCTGGGAGCTCGACGTGGCGACCGGCTCTTACACCCGCATCGCAGAAGTCGACCGAAGCGTCGTCCTTCCCGCGGGAAGCACCGACATTCTCGCGGGCAGCATCGGGGGTTGGGAGACCTCGGGTGTTCTCGATGTGACCGACCTCTTCGACAGCGCTCCGGGCGAGCTCGTTCTCATCGCCGATATCCAAGCTCACGGTATCCGTGACGGCGCAATCGGTGACAACCCGCTTCTCGACGAAGGGGGACAACTTGTCTTTCTGACCAACCAACCACCGACCCTCTCGGTCGACAGTGTCGTTTCGAACCCAGGCTCAACCGCGACACTCGGGGTCAGTCTCGACAACACTCCGCGAGCGGACATTCAAGGCTGGTCGTTCGGCGTCTGTAACGACGCGAGCCTGGGCCTCCAGACCGCGGGTATCGGCGCCGACGCTGCGACTGCTAACGGTGGTGCGGCTCCCGACTTCATCGACTTCAACCTTGAGCCGGGTGGTTACAACACCGGCGTCGTCATCAGCTTCATGCTCGACGAAGTGATTGGTGCGGTCACCGGTTACGAGCTCGCGACCGCTGATTACACCGTCCTCGGTGCCCCGGGCTCTTTTGGAGCTGCTGATCTCTGCGACACCATCGGGGCTCCGCCGGCAAAAATTGTCGTCGTGATCGACGGTGAAGATCGCACCCCCGCGACCGTCAATGGTGGGGTGACGATTGAAAACCCCAATACCTTCATCATCTCGAAGGCCTCCGCCGTAGCGGGTAACTCGGCGGACGTTGAGCTCCAGCTGACTCTCGTCGAGCCGATCGTCAGTTTCCAAACTGCGATCGCTTACGACGACGCGCTCCTGACTTTTGTCAATAGTGCGCTCGGTTCAGCCGCAGCTTCGGCTGAGTTCTTCGCTCCCAATGCCGGAACTTCGGGCGAGTACACTGCGGGAGTTGTTCTCGAGGTCAATCCGCCGATCGACGGTGACACGATCCCAGTCGGGATGAATCAGCAAGCGCTGGTTCTCTCGTTCGACGTCGACGCCGGAGCCGCCAATGGTGCCTTCGCGGCTGTTGAACTCGTCGACGGTCTCGGTAACCCGGGAATCGACAACCTCTACGTTCTCGAGAACGGCGACACGCTCGCTCCGGCTCTCGAAAACGGTGGTGTCAATATCACGGCGACCGAGTTTGTTCGAGGCGATGCGAACCAGGACGGTGGCTTCAACATCGCCGATGCCGTCACGGTGCTCGAATTCACCTTCCAAGGTGAGCCGACCACTTGTGAAGACGCCCTCGACGTCAACGACGACGGATCGATCAACGTAGCGGACGCGGTTCGAGCCCTGGATATCCTCTTCAACGGTATCCCGCAGCTCAACGAACCCTTCCCAGCTTGTGGTGTCGACCCCTCGTCGGACTCGCTCACCTGCGATAGCTTCGCTGCCTGCCCGTAATCGGAGCTGGGTGGTAAGCCAAGTCAGTAGAGTCTGACTAACAGAGGAGCTGGAAACGAGTTGTACGTTTCCAGCTCCTTTTCTTTACTACTGAGGCCGTTTTGCATTTATCGATGCTTTACATCACGTTGTTTGGCAATTTTCTGGGCAGCGTCATAGTTCCGCGTCTTAAAAGGTCCGGGTTTGGACCGATAACGAGGAGTTGGCCTTAAGTTGGCCAAATTTTTGACTTTAGAGGAGGAACACATGGCGAGAATTCTCGCGTGTCTGCTGACGTGCGCTCTGGGACAGGTCGTAACCGCGCAGTCGCTGACGGTAGCTTCTGATAACGCGACTCCGGGGTCGACGGTGACCCTGAATGTCACGCTCGATAATCCGGCTGGCAACGACGTTCAAGGCTGGTCGTACGGCGTCTGTAACGACGCTGGTCTTACGCTCGATAGCGCAAACTTCGGAGCCGACGCGCTGACCTCAAATGGTGGAGGTGCTCCGGACTTCCTCGATATCAACATCGAGCCGGCCGGATACAACACCGGTGCTGTCGTCGACTTCGACCTCGTCGAAGTCGTGGGGGCTGTCAGCGGGTTCGAGCTCACTACGGCCGATTACCTCGTCGTCGGAACTCCGGGCTCGGTCGCTAACGTCACGCTCTGTGACACCGTGGGCGCTCCGCCGGCAGAGATCGTTCTTGTCGTCGACGGCGAAGATCAAGCTCCGACGACCAATGACGGAACGGTCAGCATCGAGAATCCGAATACGTTTGTCGCGGAGACGGTAGTTGCTGGCGTCGGCGAATCGGTCGACCTCGACCTTCAAGTCACTCTGACCGTGCCGATCGTCGCTCTTCAAGGTTCGGTTGCTTACG
>CAYZYD010000030.1:5428-13873 GCA_964482505.1 uncultured Planctomycetia bacterium
ACGACGACGTCAATCAGATGCTCACTGGCAATGCCCTCGGTTCTGCCGCTGCTACCGCCGAGTTCTACGGCCCCGTTGATGCCGTGAGCGGTGAGTTCCTGTTCGGGATCGTTCTCGAAATCATGATGCCCTTTGACGGCGATACCATCCCGGTCGGTAGCAACCAGCCGGTCGTCACGCTTTCGTTCGACGTCGACGCGGCGGCCACCGTCGGTACCCTGGCGGCGGTCGACTTTGTCGATGGCCTTGGAACTCCTCCGACCGACAACCTCTACGTCGAAGAAGACGGCGATACTCTCCCGCCCGCACTCGTGGGCGGTGGCGTCGACATCAGCGGAACGCTCTTCGTCCGCGGCGATGCGAACCAAGACGGCGCTTTCAACATCGCGGATCCCGTCACCGGCCTCAACTTCTCGTTCGCGGGTGAGCCGACGACGTGTGAAGACGCTCTCGACGTCAACGACGACGGCAGCATCAACATCGCCGACCCGATCTTCGCCCTCGATATTCTTTTCAACGGAATTCCCCAACTCAACGAGCCGTTCCCGGCTTGTGGGTTCGATCCGACGAGCGACGGTTTGACCTGCGACAGCTTCAACGCCTGTCCGTAAACCGTTTATCGTACTCAGAGTGGAGAAGCGAAAGCCGGAGCTAAACGCTCCGGCTTTCTTTTTGGGGACTCAACGGAGTAACCAGCGACCTTCGGGGGATCTGAAGATCAAGAGTTGGCTGACACCGTAGGTGACACCGCCGATCGGGATTGCGGTCGCGAGAATCAGCCAAGGGGATGACAGGGGAACCCAGCGAAGCCAAGTGACGACGACGGCGGTCATCAGCAGAGTGCTCAGGAGTGTGCACGCGGCAGAACGAGCGAGAACTCGGAGATCAAAATCGATCCGTCTGGCGAGAATTACCGCGAGGGCGAGCGCTTGAATCAGCGCGCTCAGAGAGCTTGACCAAGCGAGGCCGGGGGCACCGAGGGGCCAGACGAGGACGAGGTTCAGGGCGAGGTTCAGGACGGATCCAAGCAGACCCACTTGAAGGGGCACCTTGGGTTCGGACCGGGCGTAGAAGCTCCGAGTCAAGACGTGAATCAGAGAGTAGCTCGGAATGGCGGCGGTGTAGGCGTAGAGGATCGAGGTGACGCGAGCGGTATCTGCGGGGGTGAACGCGTCGCCTTCGTAAATCACTTGAGTCAGCGGGAACGCTACGAGTGCTAGTCCCGCGGCAGCGGGGAGGCTGATAAAGAGACTGAGTCGAAGTCCGTCTCGTACGGCTGGGGCGAAGTCGGCAGTGCCCGCGGCGCGACTAAGCCAGGGGAAAACCGCCGTCGCGATCGCGACCGAAAAGACACCGATCGGAAACTGCTGAAGACGCTGGGCCCAAGCGAGAGTCGCGACGCTTCCGACACTCAGCGGATAACCCAGCTCTACCCCGAAGAGCAGAAAGGTCTGGCGTTGCGGGTTGGAGAGAGCCCAAGCGATGACGGAGTCGAAAAGAGTATTGAGTTGAAAGACCGCGAGTCCGCCAAAGCTCGGAAGAAAGGCGCGCCAGAGGTTGCCGAGTGCGGGTTCCACTCGAGTGGGCCGGCTTAGCACGAGGAAGCGCTTTCCATAAATCAGAATCCAGACGAGCTGTAACAGCCCGGCGAGGATCACTCCGGCCGCGAGCAGGTAGACGGCGCGTTCGGGAGTGGTGACCTGACCCGCCCCGATTCCGGCGAGGATGAGGACTCCGTTGAGGATCAGCGGGCTCGCCGCGCCTGGGAAGAAGCGCCCTTCGACTTGGAGTACGCCCGCGATGAGAGCGACGACGCAGACGAGGGCTGCGTAGGGGAGCATCCAGACGAGGAGCCAAGCGGTACGCTCCAGATCCGGTCCGAGCGGGACTGAGAGGACGACGCTTCCGATCACCATCTCGCCGACCACAACCAGCAGAAAGAGAACCGCAAAGAGCCGACGCACGACATCACCCGCGAAGTGCGAACTCAAGCCGCGATCGTCTCTCGCGAGCCGAGCGTATTCAGGGATGAACGCGGCTGAGATCGCTCCCTCTCCGAAGAGTCGCCGAAAGAGATTGGGGATAAGAAAGGCGAGCATAAAACTGTCGGAGAGGCGACCCGCCCCGAGAAGACGGGCGATAACGGCGTCCCTGAGCAGGCCGCTGAAGCGAGAGAGCACAGTGACGCTCGTCAGGACACGGGCACCACGCGCGAAACTCTTATCGCCGGGCTCAGACTCCTGGTCGCTCTCCGGTTCTACTTGGGTCACCGTGGTTACTTTCACAGACGGGCACTTCGATCCCCAGAACCCGCTCAATCGGACGGGGCTCGCGCGCGCCCGTTCGCCTTCGGCTGGCAGTGTTAGGACACCGTAACCCATGCCAGAGTCCGGGCGCGACAATGCGGCACATTCTGGCCGCATACATCGCTACCCGCTCTTCCGAGCGACCGCCTTCTTCCGCTTTCTGTTCTTCTTTGCGCGTGCCTTCTTCGCCTTCTTCCGTTGCTTCTTGAGGAGCCGGGCTAGCTGTTTTGTATCGACGATCCAACCGCGGCAGTTCGGAGCGTGACAGAGGCAAGGAATAGCAAAATCGGCGGGCCAGGAGTAATCGATCGTCAGCTCCTCGCCGACTTCGATATCGCGAAGGGCGCCGACGAAGAGGGGGCGGCTTCCCATTACTTCGTCAAACTCACCGTCCTCCCACATAAAGAGGCAGCAGTTCGGCTCGCAGCAATGGTTGAGATATCGAAAGGTCCCGCGGGGGATCAGCAGCAGGTCGTTGTCGAGTTCCATGAGATAGCGGGGGTCAACGTCGTCGCCGTCGGTGACGATCCCCTGCACTCTTCCGACAACTTCGTCCTCGGCGATAAAGCGCTGCGCGAAGACCCCTCGACCATTGGCAGAAGGAAGGACTTTGGCCTTTCGACGGCGTGCAATCAATTCGTGACCTCCAGGGTTGAGACCGGTGTCTTTCGGGTTGGTAGTTTGGCGGGTCGGTAGTTTGGCGGGTGGTAGATTGAGCGTCAGTGGAGAGCCCTCGATGGAGTTTACTCTATCTGAATCAGGCGAACCGCGGCGTATCTCTATAGACAGGCAATAGCGGTTTACCCGCTTCGCGACAAAGATCAAGGTGATTGGCCGGCGCTGCTTCAATTGCCTTTAACGAGAGGCGACGACCTTGACTCAGCGCAAAGCGAACGCGACGTAAACTCCATAGGTCAATAAGTAGCGACGAGACCAATACGCTTAAGAGCGGTCTCCGGCGAGGCTAATCGCGAGGCTTTGCCAGCAACGGAAACCGGTCGGTGATCTCGGGACCGGGATACTCGACGACGATAATAGGACGCATACCGCCCCGGATATTGAAGAACCCGGTGAGCCGCAGCCAACGGGGTGAGCACGCCTCGGCCAGCTCCGTCACGATTCGATTGGTCACGGCCTCGTGAAAGTGCCCCTGATCTCGAAACGACCAGAAATAGAGTTTGAGCGACTTCATCTCGAGGCAGTTCTCGTCGGCGATGTACTGCAAACGAAATTCGGCAAAGTCGGGCTGTCCCGTCTTCGGACAGACGCAGGTGAATTCGGGACAGTGAAAATCGATCAGGTAGTCGCGGGCGGGTTGTGGGTTGGGGAAGGTGTCGAGGAGTTCGCTCATGGCTTCCTTTTGTCCGCGGTCTTTCGCAGCTCGCTTACCATCTTTTTCAGCTTGGGGAGCTGCGCTTCCATCGTCTTTTCGGGGCCGGTTACGCGAAGGTAGTAGGGACCTGCCTTGGTCTCGATGACCGCCGCCCAGAGCATCGATTGGGGCTGAGACTTTCCCCCGAAGGGTGGCTTGAAGGTCCCGCGGACCGTGATCTCCGAGATCTGGACTCCATGGACTTCGCGGTTAAACCGCCGGACGTGGTCGGCCTCCGACATGCCCGCGGGCTTTACGATCATGCCTTTCCAGCGTGTCAGGTTGGCATCCGCCGAACCCGCGCCTGAGGATCCGAAATAGTAGAAATTGAGCTGCGCGTCTCGGTTGTCGCCCTTGACCCGCGGCAACACCCACGAGGCAAGCCTCACCGTCCCGCTGGTCGGAACCTGCTTCCACTGGGGGTCCGGGACGAGCTGATAATTGTGAAGCTGAAGGGGCTGAGCCTTGATTGCGCGTTGGGAGGTCGTCGGTCTCGACCGGGACCCGGGACGAGAGCGCGACGATTGCGATAAGAGCGAGGTCCCGCTGAGTAGGACAAGCACGAACGCGACGGGTAGTTTGGCGATATTCACAGCGAGCCTCACTTCGACTGGAGTCGGTATTAACTTCTGCGACCGAATCTTGCTTCGAACCGGAGGTATCCAGGGGACTTGACGAAGTCCCGCTCCGATCGGTGAGCGCTGACTAGCGTTCACCCCTGCGTGCGGTAAAGTAATCGGTCAGCAGTGGGATTCCTGCTTAATCCAAAGGTTTTCTCGAAAATTGTCCTAATCTCACTTAGTCCGGTCGCTAATGCGCGGCCTTCTCCGTATGACGGTGCTCGCATTAATGGAGAACCGGGCGAGTGGCTCGGCCTGAGGGGGGCCAGCTACTCCGAAACCAGCTCGTCATCGTAGTTTTGTTGAGCGAGTAGAGTTCGCTTTTCCGGGCTTCGTACGACTGGCCGAGAGAAAACGCGCGGCAGAAGGGGTAGTTTGAACGTGAGACTCGACCAAGTCACCGGCCCGGTCCTCATCCTCGGGGTCGATACCTATTCCGAGTCCGTTATCGACCTATTACGACATCTTCCGGAGCGTCCTCGCGTGACGGGCTTTCTCGACTGTGGTCTTGCAGGTTCGCTCGTGGGCCAATCTCTCCAGGGTATTCCAATCCTCGACCGAATCGAAGCGATTGAACTCTACGCCGACCGCGTCGAGGCTTTCTTGCTCGCGATCGCCGATCCCGTGCAGCGAGAATCTCTCTTCGCCGCACTCGACGGTCATTCGGTTCCGATCTGCTCAGCCATCCACCCCAGCGCCCAAGTCCCTGAGGATTGCCACGTTGGGCGCGGCTCACTCATACTTTCGGGAGTTTCAATCGGCGGCGGAGTTCGGCTGGGGCAGGGCGTTTCGATCGGATCGGGATCGGTGCTCGAGCCCGGGAGTCGGGTCGGCGATTTCTCACGCGTCGACTCTCGCGCGGTGATCGGAACGTCTTGTCGAGTCGGAGAACGTGTGCAGATCGGCAAGGGAGCAATCGTCCACGACGGGGTTTTGGGCGGTCCCGACGCCGTGGTCGGTCTTGGATCCGCGGTGATGAACGACATCCCTTCGGGAACCGCGGTCTCGGGCAGCCCCGCTCGTCCCGTCGGACGGGGTCCAACCCACCCTGAAGAAGTGATTCACTGACGGTACTTTGAGGATCGTATCCGTATCCCTACGACTCCGATAACGGCCGTCAAATGGCTTGGGGGTAACGGACTCAGGAGGAAGGCGGGCTCGCGGCTCGAGCCGGAATTCCGACGACCCGCTGGCCCGCCGGGACCGACTCGGTCACAACAGCTCCGGCGCCCACTGTCGCCGCAACACCGATCTCAACCCCGGGAAGCAGAACTGCTCCGGCTCCCACAAACGCCCGCTCCCCGACCACGACGTTGCCGCAGAGCGTGGCGGAGGGGCCGATAAACGCAAACCGTCCCAACCGGCAGTCGTGGTCGACGCGCGCCCCCGTGTTGACGATCACCCCCTCCCCGAGTGCACCACGAGGCCCGACGAATGCGTGGTGCAGGAGGCAGCTTCCCCTTCCGAGTTCGGTCCCTCTTCTTACCTGCACACTCGTCGCGACCACCGTTTCGGGTTGACCTCCGAGCATGGCCAGAGACTCGGTGATTTCAAAGCGCAGATCACCCGAGCCGAGGGCGACGTGAAAACTGAAGGGGTGTCTCGCGGCAAATTCCATCAGCGCATTCCGGTCGATTCGCGGACAAAGATCCGTGGGGTCTGGTTCGAGTGCATCGTCGTCGACAATCGCGCGGAGTCGATTGCGCTGCCAGGGTTCCAAGGCTTCACAGACGACCCGTCCGTGCCCACCGCCGCCGAAGAGAAACAGCGCGCTCAACTTGGGTGGCTCCGATCGACAAATCGCTTCTGAATCAGTTCGTACCCGAGCGGTGTGTCGCGCAACTGTCGAGCGATGCGCTCACTCGCCCGGCCATCCCCGTAGGGGTTGGGGGAATTGGCGATCGAGCGCCGGTAGTTCGGATCGAGAGCCTCAGCGATGGCTCGGCGGATGTCGCCCGGATCGTAGTCGACAGAGATGACATTATCACCGCGCTCTCGACCCTTTTGCCGAGTGCCGACCTCGACAAAGGGGAGCGCAAAACTCGGTGCCTCGATGAGTCCCGAACTCGTATTCCCGACGAGGACCGCGGCTTCTCGCAAGAGGGCGAGGTAGAACCGATGGGGGAGGTGCGGGACGAAGTGAAATCGAGGGGTTGATTGAGCATGTCTTGTAATGACCGACTCAGCGGATCGGTAACCCGGATCGGAATTCGGGCCGAGACAGATAACGCAGGGTTCCCACCCGCTCGCCGCTTCGAGCGTCGCTCGAATCTGCGCGCCCGCCTGTTCGGGTTGGGTTGAGACGGGGTGTTGGGCGATCACGATCGGGGCTTGCTCGAGCCCAAAGCCGAAGTGATCCTCAAGCTCTGCGCGGCTCGGCAGGGGCTCGCTCAAGATCGAATCGAGTCCGGGAGCCCCGACCACAGAGACTCGGCCGGAGTCCTCTCCGAGCTGGAGCACTCGCAGCCGGCTCGTTTCGGTCGCCACGAAGTGTCGATGGGCGAGTTTGGTGATGGCGTGACGAAGCGATTCGTCGAGACCTCCCTCGCTCACGTCTCCCCCGTGAATGTGGGCGAGGGGGGTTTGAGATAGAGACGCGGCGGTCGCACCGGCAAAGGCCTCGACGCGATCTCCAAGCACCAGAACCCAGTCGCAGTCGAGCTCTTGGATCGAATCTGCGATCGGTCCGATCGCGCGTCCTACGGCGCGGGCGGGGGCGAGCCTTTCAGGCTCGTCTGCGACGAACATCGGGATTTGGCGACTTATCGCAAAGCCGTCGCGTTCGAGGTCGCGATAGGTCAATCCCTGTTCAGGGAGTAGGTGCTGACCCGTACAGATAATCTCGAGGTCTAGCCCGATCGTCTGAATCGCCGCGAAGACTGGACGGAATAGCCCATACTCTGCGCGACTTCCCGTGACCGCCGCCACTCGTCGATTCAAGGTGTCTCACCTCTCACAGTTGTCTGAGCTGCCCCGTTCGACACGGTCCTCGACTACCGACTTTCCGAACGGCTTCTCGATGAGGTTGGCTTTCCATTGAGACTGTCAACTGACCGAGGCCGTCAACGAGCTTTGGAGGTGAGGCCATGAGAACCGAAAGGTCTCGCGTAGAACTGCTCACGAGGCTGGAACTCGATCGTTGAACCCAGTACGCTCCCTCTCAGTTCGAATTTCAAGATGGTTTCAATACTTTCGGATGAACCGAGGCCGGGTCTTGACGACCTCTCCCGAATCCCACGCGGCCCCGCAGTGAGGCTCCTTCTTAGAGGCTGGCTCCAACTTCGATGAATATCAGTTCGTTTCTCAAACACTGGAAGATCAAAGAGAACCCCTTCCTCGCCGAAGAGGCCACACAAGACCGCGTATTCGAGCGACTCCAGGAAACAACCGAGCACCCGGATTTCAGCAAGATTCTCGGCGACCCTGCTCGCCCCGGAACCTCGGTTGTCTTCGGAGAGAAAGGGACGGGCAAGACTGCGATCCGGCTTCAGATCGAAGCGACGATTCAAGAGCATAACCAGGAACATGAGTCGGACCGCGTGTTCGTGGTTCCCTACGACGACCTCAATCCGATCCTCGACTCGTTCGCACGCCGATTTCCAGGCCAGGAGGTCGACAAGACTCTCGAACGGATTCGGCTTGTCGACCACGTCGACGGCATTCTCTCGGTCGCCATCACGCGGCTGACCGACGAGCTCTTAAGCGATCGGATCAAAGACCCGCACCGCAAGCTCGCCGTCGATGATCGCCGACGCCTGTTGCTCTTGCAGCTGCTGTACGATCGTGCGGATGAAGTCCCGCAGCGGACTCGTCGGCTCAAGCGAAAGATTCGACTGCGCCAGCGATCGCTCGCAAAGGTCGAGGAATTTGTGACGGCGCTCCTTTGGATCATCGTCCTCGGCTTTGGTGCCTACTTGAGTTTCTTCGCCCCGGAGGATTCGGGCTGGCTCAACCTGACGATCTTCGCGACTCTCTCAGTACTCGCCGTCGCGAGCGGCTTTCGTCTGCTCAAGCGCTTTTATTCGGAGTGGCGACGGGCGCGCGATCTCTCTCGGCAGATTCGGGTGCTCGACCGGTCCGATGAAAATTGGCGCGAAATCCTTCGGGTGGTTCCCAATGAGCTTCTTTCGACGCTTCACGTACCAAC
>CAYZYD010000031.1:0-13724 GCA_964482505.1 uncultured Planctomycetia bacterium
GGCGGGACCACACCATCTGCACTACACATCGATCCCAACCTGGGCTTCCACGCTCGGAATGATCTTTTCGCTGATGCTCTGGATGCCCTCGTGGGGAGGAATGATCAACGGCCTGCTGACGCTGCGAGGTGCCTGGCATAAGGTCGCGGAGGACCCGGTGCTGAAGTTCTTCGTAGTGGCAGTGACCTTCTACGGAATGTCGACGTTCGAAGGACCGCTCCTTTCGATCAAAAGCGTCAATATGCTCTCGCACTACACCGACTGGACAATCGCACACGTTCACTCGGGAGCCCTCGGCTGGGTTGGGTTCATTACCTTCGGCATGATCTACTGGCTGCTTCCCCGCCTCTACCAAGCTCCCCTCTTTAGTAAGAAGATGATGTCGGCGCACTTTTGGATCGGAACGTTCGGTATTCTGCTCTACATCATTCCGATCTATGTAGCTGGGGTTACCCAAGGCTTGATGTGGTTCGCCTTCGACGGTGATGGTGTCCTCAAGTACGAGTTCATTGAGACCACGTCGAAGCTCAAGTTCTTCTATATCGCTCGCTCTCTCGGAGGCACCCTCTATCTCATCGGAGCCATTCTCTGCCTCGTGAATACTTTTATGACCTGGCTCAAGCGACCGGCCAAATACGAGGTTCCCGTCCAGCGGGCGTTGCCACTCAGCCCGAGCTACGAAGACTCCCCAACCAAGAAAACCCCCCTGGAAGAATCGGGAACCCACGTCCTGCCCGTCGCGATCAAGCTCGAGAAGCTCGTCAGGGCCGACTGGCACCGTCGCTGGGAAAGACTCCCTTTGCTCTTCAGCGTCATGGTGACGGTAGCGGTCGTCGTTGCTTCGCTCTTTGAAATCGTCCCCACGTTCTTGGTCAAGACCAACGTCGAGGGTTACCAAAAGCCCTACTCACCGCTCGAACTGGCTGGGAGGGACCTCTACATTCAAAATGGTTGCTACAACTGCCACTCGCAGCAGATCCGTCCCATCTTGGCCGAAACGAAACGCTACAGTAACGTCGCCGGTAAGACCATCTCGGAGGCAGGAGAGTTCATTTACGACCACCCCTTTCAATGGGGCTCCCGCCGTATCGGGCCCGATCTCCACCGAGTAGGAGGTACCCGAACCTATCTCTGGCACGTAAAACATATGAAAAACCCGCGCAGCACCTCACCTGGATCGATAATGCCCGGCTATCCCTGGCTGCTCGAGCAAGAGCTCGATTTTGAAGATATTCAGAACAGCGTCAATGCGATGGTCTTCCTGGGCGTGCCCTACTCAGATTCGGTGATTGAGAACACCCCAGATCTCGCACGAGCTCAGGCGAACCAGATCGCGACTGAACTCAAACAGGATGGTTGGGAGGGTGATCTCTCGAGCAAGAAGGTCATCGCTCTGCTTGCCTACCTGCAGCGGCTTGGTACCGATGTAAAAACAACAGAGACGGCAAAGGCGGAAGAACGATGATGATCTTAGCGAATACAAAAGCCGAGCTCGGTTGGGTCGGTGAGATCAGTACGGTTCTCTTCCTCCTCTTCTTCATCGGCGTCATCATCTACACGTTCAAACGATCCAATCGAAAGGTCTTCGAAGAGGCGGCCCAGCTTCCTCTCGACGACAGCCAACCGCACTCTGATCGAGAGGAGTCCAAGTGATGGATAACCAAGCTGACGATCGTCTTCTCGATCACAATTACGACGGTATCCAGGAGTATGATAATCCGATGCCCGGTTGGTGGGTCAACCTGTTCTGGATAACCATCATCTTTAGCATCGCTTATGTGGCTTGGTACCACATCGGAATGGGCCCCTCGATTCACGAAAAGTACGAAAATAGCCGGGCTGCATTTGTCGAGAAGCAGGCAGAGAAGTACAAAGATCTTGTAGTGAGCGAAAAGGTCCTGACCGAGTTCAGCCACAACCCCGATCTTATGGCCGCGGCAAAACTGAAATTTGAAGCGAAGTGCGCGACTTGCCACGGTGCACAAGGGGCGGGACTCGCTTGTCCCAACCTCACCGACGACCACTATCTTCACGGCCCCGAATTGATGAATTTCTACACCGTCATTCGGGACGGCGTGAAAGGGAAACAGATGAAAGGTTGGCTCGAGGAGCTCGGGCCCTACAACGTCATGCTGCTGGCGAGTTATGTGGGTACGATGGCGGGCAGTCACGTACCCAACGGTCGGGACCCCGAGGGGATTCTCTTTGTTCGCCAGGAGACCTCGAAGCAGTAAGGCATCTCAGCTTAGATCTGGAGCACCGTATGCCTCAAGCTAGCCACTCTCCCCGAGTACTCAGCACCTTGAATGAAGACGGTAGCCGCCGTTGGATCCGGCCCAAACCGTCGGCGGGCCGGTTCCTCAATCGGCGCCGGGCGGTCGGCTACTTCCTGATCGCCCTCTTCGTGACCTTGCCTCATCTTCGTATCAATCAAAAGCCGCCGATTCTCATCAATATCGTCGATCGCGAATTCACCTTTTTTGGGTCAACCTTCTACGCTACCGACACGCTACTCCTTCTCTTCTTTTTGTTGATGGTCTTCACCGGGATCTTCTTCTTAACTGCGGTCTTCGGGCGCGCTTGGTGCGGTTGGGGCTGCCCCCAAACCGTATACCTCGAGCTCCTCTTCCGGCCGCTAGAGCGTTTGATCGAAGGCGGATACCACCGGCAAAAGCGCCTCGACCGCGACGGCATGGACTGGCGTCGTGCTCTCAAGTATCCGATCTTCTTCTTGCTCTCGATGCTGGTCGCGCACACGTTCCTCGCCTACTTTGTCGGTACCGATCAACTCGCCCAGTGGGTCCGACAGTCTCCCCTCGAGCACCCCTTTTCTTTCTTGGTCATGGCAGCCGTGACCTGCGCGATGTTCTTTGACTTTACCTATTTTCGAGAGCAAACTTGCATCGTCGCCTGTCCTTACGGTCGATTTCAATCGGTACTGCTCGATCGACAGTCGCTCATCGTAGGTTACGATTCGAAACGCGGCGAGCCGCGCGGACGCCAGAAAGGCTCTGAGGTTGCCACGGTTGCTTCGGGTGATTGCATCGACTGTAAACTCTGCGTCACGACTTGCCCCACCGGCATCGATATTCGCGATGGCCTCCAGATGGAATGCGTCGGCTGTACCCAGTGCATCGACGCCTGCGACGCGGTCATGGAAAAGATCGGAAAGCCGAGAGGGCTGATCCGCTATTCCTCCCAAGACCAACTCAGCGGTAAGAAGTTTTCATTTTGGCGACCCCGCGTAGTGATCTACCCGACCCTATTTTTACTGCTCGCGACGGGCTTAACCCTGACGGTACAGAGTAAGACCGCCTTCGAGGTGGTTGGCCTGACGCGGAGCCCTGGAACGGTTTACAACGTCCTTCCCAGCGGCGAACTCACAAATAGTCTCAACCTCAAGATTCAAAACCGCAGCGACGA
Organism: uncultured Planctomycetia bacterium; assembly: GCA_964482505.1. Lineage (GTDB taxonomy): Bacteria > Planctomycetota > UBA8108 > UBA1146 > JAJFFE01 > CAYZYD01. The sequence goes on from CAYZYD010000031.1 coordinate 3,424, forward strand.
ACAGCGATCTTATGAGCTCAAGATCCTCGGTATTCAAGGGGCGAGAATTCAGTCAGCAGAACTCCCACTCGTAATTCCGGCGGGCAAACTCAAAGTAGCCTCATTCTTTGCCATCTTGCCGGAGGAGATCTTTACCGTGTCAGATATCTACGTGGACTTTGAAATCAAAGACGACCTCGGCAACACGCAGGTGGAACACTTCCCCTTTCTGGGACGGATCCATCGGCCCAACCGCAAGTAGAAAGCGCGGCCATGAGTCACCCACTCACTCCCTCGGAAAACGCTTCTAAGAAGAAAGGGCGCCACTGGCCGATTATGATCGGAATCTTCTTGTTTGTGGTCGCCTCCGCTGACATCGCAGTGGTTGTGATCGCCTCGAACAATCCCGGCTTTCAACTCGATCGCGGTGACGCCCTTGGTAAACACGCAGGGGTTGAGAGTCAACTCGAAATCAACGATCGTCTCGGCTGGCGCATTACCCCTAACCTATCAGCTGACGGTCGCGAGTTTGGCTTCCTCCTCACCGACTCGAGCGGCACTCCCATCAAGAAAGCGGATGCGCGTATTGTCTTATACGCGAAGACCTCCGAAGGCGCGCGGGGTTCGATCGCCCGCGAACTCGTCCTCACGCCTGTCGCGCCCGGAATCTTCGAGACTCAACTCGACCCCGCTCTCACAGGCCCGGTCGAAGCGCACTTTGTCATCGATGCCTACGAGCTTCGGTTTACGCACCAATCAACACTCGAATTGCAGTCACGCTGATGGCACTCTTCCTTACGATATTGAGTGCGAGTCTCCTCGGTTCTCTGCACTGTGCTGGGATGTGCGGGGGCCTGGTTGCGGTCTACACCGCGGGTAGTACCAGCTCAACTCACCGAGCTCACTTCGCCTATCACACGGGCCGGCTCTTATCCTACATGAGCTTAGGAGCCGCAGCGGGCTTGGTGGGTTCGGGTCTCGACGTCACGGGCTCCTTCGCCGGTGTAAGCCGTCTCGCCGCTTGGATCGCGGGCATATCGATCATCGCATTCGCACTAAGCCGACACCGCTGGCGACGAATCCACTTGAAGAGTCCGAGGTTCCTGAGCCAGCTTTTCGCCCGATTTATTAAGCTCTTCGCTCGCTGGTCGCCGTTCGGTCGAGCCTTGATGCTCGGCCTCGGTTCGAGCCTGTTGCCGTGCGGTTGGCTCTATGCTTTTGCTGTCGTCGCGGCCGGCACCGGCAGTCCGCTTTGGGGAAGCCTCATTATGGCCTCGTTCTGGCTAGGCACGGTCCCGATCCTGGCCGCGCTCGGCTTGGGTCTCGAGCGTTACCGTCACCGCATGGCCCAACTTCGACCCGGCTGGATAACCGCAGTACTCATTGTGGTGGGCATCCTGATGCTGACGCAACGAGCGAGCTTGGCCGGCCTCACACTGGAAGCGAAGCCCAAAGCGAGCCGTCTGAGCGACCCCGCTCTGATCGAGCAGGTCGAAGAGATTGGAGAAGACGTGCCGCCATGCTGCAGAAAGTAGTCAGGAGCGAGCCGAGCCTCCGCTGCACACACTGTGGCGATTTGGTTCCCGAGCAGTACCGAGAGGATCGTGAGCCGGACACCCCGATCTTCTGCTGTGGAGGTTGTGAGGCGGTCTATTTCACAATTCACGAGCTCGGCCTCGCCAACTTCTACGAACTGCGGCAGGACAATTCTCAGGCTCAGCCGGTCGGTGATTTTCGATCAGAGTTTGAAGAGTTCGACAGCGACTATTTTATCGAACACGACACGGAAGCCGTGGGCGAAGGACTCCGTCGCGTGACCTTTCTCGTCCGCGGAATTCACTGCGCCGCCTGCGTCTGGCTGCTCGAGAAACTACCCAGGTTGGCGGACGGCCTCGAAGAACTTCGAGCTGATTTTAGTCGAGAGACCGTGACTCTGGTTTACGATCCCGAGGTCACCACTCTAGCGAACCTCGCGAATTCACTCGAGCGCCTTGGCTACCGGCCCTATCCCTACCGCCAGCGAGAATCCGATCGAATCGCGCGCCAGGAAGATCGCGATCAGCTCACCAAGATCGCCGTCACTGGAGCGATCTTCGGCAATGTGATGTTGATATCCGCCGCGCTCTACAGCGGTTTCTTTAGCGGCATCGACGCGAGTTACTGGACCTTTTTCCGAGTGCTCTGCTTGCTGCTAGCGATTCCGGCTACGCTCTGGGGCGGAGAGACCTTCTTTCGCGGAGCTATCCAGTCTCTAAGACATGGCTTCCTGCACATGGACTTACCGATCTCAGTGGGCCTCATAGCGGGGCTCGTGGGGGGAGCGGTCAACGTCCTTCGAGGAGCCGGAGAAGTCTACTTCGATTCGGTGACAGCCCTTGTTTTCTTTTTGCTTGTCGGCCGCTTCTTACAGCGCCGTCAGCAACGTCAGGCTAGCCTCCGCACGGAAGTCCTTCGCTCACTCACAGCGCACCGGGCCCGTCGACTCAATCCTAACACGCAACGGTGGGAACTGGTCCCGACCGAAGCGATCGAAGTAGGCGAACAGCTTGAGAGCTGGCCCGGTGAGGTTATTCCCGTGGACGGCACTGTGATTCGGGGCGAATCGACTGTCGACGTGAGCTTTCTCACCGGGGAGTCAAGACCGCTGAACGTCTCACCCGAGGTCGCGATCTATGCCGGTTCGACGAACCTCAGCGGTGAGATCCGATTCGTCGCAACTCAGACAGGTGAAGAAACTCGAATCGGCCAGATCGCCCGCAGCCTCGAAGAGTACGCGCAGAAGCGACCTCGAGTCGTCCAACTCGCAGACCGCTGGGCGGGGGTCTTCGTCAAGACCGTCTTTCTGCTCGCCGCCCTTACTATGGTGGGTTGGTCAATCAAGGAGAGTGTGACTCAAGGGTTTGAGAATGCGATCGCACTGCTGATTGTCAGCTGCCCGTGCGCTCTCGCACTCGCCACCCCACTCGCCGTCGCGGCGGCGCTGGGCAAAGCGGCTCGCCACGGTTATCTGCTCAAGAGCGGTGAGCTCTTCGAAACGCTCAAATCCTCGGGACGCATCTGGTTTGATAAGACGGGCACGCTGACCCAGGGTCGGTTTGAACTCGTCGACACATGGGGCGATTTGAGTCTCTTGCCGCGAGTGGCTGCCCTCGAACTGACCGTCAACCACCCGATCGCCCAAGCGATCAGCCGGGCGATATCGCCCGCAAACGCACGCCCCACGAGGCTTAACTACCAACTCGGCCGCGGCGTCGAAGGCGAGATGGACGGGATTGAGCTTCGTGTCGGTTCGCCCCGTTGGTTTCGCGAGTTGGGCTGCAACTTCCACCCGGCCTTAGAGGAACGTCTCAGTGATTGGGCCCGACGAGGCATCACGCCGGTACTCGCCGGAACTCACGATCGAGTGACTGTCGCCCTCGGCCTCGCCGACCCGATCGACTCGAGTGTCCCTGAAGTCGTGTCCCGGCTGAAAGCTCAAGGCTGGAAGCTCGGAATCCTGAGTGGGGACGATCCCTCGGTCGTTCAAAAGGTCGCCACCCAGCTCGGCATTGAGGACGCTTACGGCGGCTTGACCCCCGAACAGAAGGCGGACCATATTGAAACGAATAGGTCACCAGAGCAGTCGGTCGTCATGGTCGGAGACGGAGTCAATGATGCCCCCGCGATGTCCGCGAGTGACGTAGGGCTCGCCGTGCACGGCGGCGCCGAGGCGGCACTTGAGGCAGCCGACGGCTATTTTAACTACGCGGGACTCTCGCAGATCTTGCCGCTCCTCGAAGCTTCAAAGCGTGTGGTTGCGACGATTCGGCGCGGCTTGCTTTTTTCCGCCGCTTACAACGCAGTCGGGGCGAGCCTTGCCATCGCAGGTGTCATTCATCCTTTGACCGCTGCGATCTTGATGCCGCTCAGCAGCTTAACCGTCACTCTGCACGCTTACCGGTCGAAGATTTTCCTCGATTCCGCACCCCTGTCGCGAGATTAGGAGCCCGCCGATGTCCGTCATTTACATCCTTCTCCCGCTCGCACTGCTCGTCGCCGGCGGCTTCGTGCTCGCCTTTATCTGGGCAGCCCGCCGAGGTCAGTTTGACGACCTCGAGACTCCCGCCATGCGGATTCTTGACGATGACTCATTCGTCAAGCCGGTGCTTCCGAAGCGAGGGAACCAGAACCGCTACCAAGATCACAACGACGATCGCTCCGATGCCCCCACTGACGACGGCGACCGTCGGTGAGAAGATCGCCGCCACGACTCCGGATTCGACCGTTGCGAGCTGGTTGGACGAAGCGATAAAGAGCATGTTCACTGCGCTCACCCGGCCGCGAATCTCTTCTGGTGTGCTCAGTTGAACGAGGGTACTCCTCAGTACCACGCTCAGATAGTCCGCCATGCCGACGAGCGTATAGGCGATAAGAGATAACCAGAATAGACGCGATACGCCGAACAAAATGGTCGCCAAGCCGTAGACAAACACCCCGCCCAGAAGGGTTCTCCCCGATCGGCGTATCGGTCGTCGGGTGAGCAGATAGAGGGCCATCAATACTGCGCCCACTTCTGCGGAAGCGCTCAGTATCCCGTAGCCCCTCGGGCCGACTCCGAGGATTTCTTCGGTATAGACCGGAAGCAGCGCCACCGCTCCGCCAAAGATCACGGCGAACAAATCCAGGGTCATGCAGCCAAAGACCACTGGTTGGCGAAACACAAATTGAAGACCTTCCCCAATCGCCTTCAAACTGAACTTGGTCCGCGGCGGAACCGACTCCAACATTCGGACAAAGCTCAGTAGCACGATCGAGCTCAACACGAGTCCGACGAAGATCGCGTAGGAGAGCGCCGCTCCCCCGACCGTCAGCGCGAAGCCCGCGACGAGCGGTCCGGTCATAAACGCAGCTGTTACCACGGCCGAGCTCACGACAACTGCGTTTCGGAACTCCTCGGTGCTGACAAGCTGAGGCAGGAGCGCGGTTCTCGCGGGACGCTCAAAGCTCTCCGCGACCGACGCTGCACCAGCTGCTACCAGTAACCAATCGATGGTCATCTGTTGCGTGTCGGACAGCCACCAGACCCATATCCCAACCAAAGCGATGGCCACTTGCGCCCACTGAGCGATCCTGCGCCGATCGTACGCGTCGGCCACAGCCCCGCCGACCAGACAGAGAAGCAGAGCTGGCCCGAATTGCACCGCCCCGATTTTGGCTAAGCTGAGTTCGTCGCCCGTGAGCTGAAAGGCTTGGTAGAAGAAGGTCGCTTGCAACGACTTGGAGGCGGTCCCGAAGAGAAACCTGCTCGAAATGAAAGCCACAAATGGAGGTTTGCGGAACAGCCTGAAGCCCTCGCGGCCGGAGCTGCGGGCCGGGAGCTTCATCAGAAACTCGGAGGACCGAAGGGAGCGTCTCCCATAAGACGGTAGGCTCCCCCCTAGGTCAGAGGACTACGAGCAAAGTGGCGAGGACAAACAACCAAGCGAGGTCAACAAAGTGCCAATACCAGGCCACAAATTCGATACCGGGGTGGTAGAGACTCCAAAACTTCCGCCGGTTGATCCCGTGGAGGACCACCAAGTGGTAGACAAACCCACCGAGGACATGAAGCGCATGAAACCCGGTGAGCATATAGAAGACGACTCTGTACACGCGGACTTGATCGTAGACCTCGGGATCTCGAGCGACCTTAAGGAACTCCTCATGGACGAGCGACCACGAAAAAATCTGCGAAATTGTAAAGAAGGCTGCAGCCCCGAGAGCGGCGATTGCGTACCGGCGCGTCGCCGCCAGTTTGTCCTCTCGAATGGTTGTGACCATCCAGTGGGCGAAGAGACTCGTAAGCAGGATTGCGCCCGTCGCTCCCCAGACTAGAGGGGGGATCGCTTGAATATTGTCGGGAATCGGAATCTGTGCCGCCACAATCATCCGAACCGCGCCGAAGGCGACGACGACAAAGGGGATCGCGAGCGAAATCAGAAAGAGCTTAAAGCCAAAAAGTCCTGCTCCCGGAAGATTCTCCCCCTTTTGAACGGGGGGCCAGGGTTCAGGACTCGGTTTGTTCATCACTCTCATATCTCACCAAAAAGGGGACAACCTTGGCCGCCCCCTCCCTCTGTCAATGATCCCCAAAAGGACAGGTTCTTAAACGCATAGAATTTCAGCAGTCAGATTCCGAAAGAAGTTTGCGCTCAGGTTTTAGTGATCCTTATGCTCGGGAGCGTGTACGTCGTCGTCGCCCCCTTTCTTCTGGTCGGGGCCGTAACTTATAATGGAGTACGTTGCACCGCGAGCTTCGTAGAGATAGGGCTTACCGGTCCAGGGATCCGTCGGGATTTCACCCAAAAAGTTCGGTACGAGCTGATCCAGCCGCGTGGGATAGATGTTGTTTTTATTGTGAAAGGCCTTGACGGCGCGATCGAGCTGAGCGATTTCGAGCCTCGCCGCCGCCTTGAGCTTACCCTGCTTTCTCAGCTCCTGAACAGGTTCAGGAATCGCAGTCACGAAGTAATCATTCTCCGAAGTATCCATGATGCAGAAGCCCAGAAAGAGCGCGACGAAAAAGAGGGAAGAGACCAGCAAGATGAGGTTGAAGGGCTTATCCCAGCGCAGGTGCATGAAATAAAGACAGACCAGAGTCCCCTTAACAAAAGCTATTCCGAGCGCGATCCAAATGTTGAGACGACCCATATCAACGTAGGTCACAGCCACGGTGAGGACGGTCAAGAAGAGGAGTGCAATCAGAACCCCAATCAGCAGCGGCACACTCACCGGGTGAGCGAGTCCTTCTGAATGTGCAGAATCGGTGGTCGCGGAGGTATCAGCGGTAGTCATCGGTTCTAATCAATCAGATAGAGAAGCGGGAACAAGAAGATCCAGATCAAGTCCACCAAGTGCCAGTAAAGCCCCACTAAATCCACTTGAGTGAAGTATTGAGGTCCATACTTATTGTTTAGAGCGTTCACGAAGATCCAAGCGATCAGCCCCATTCCTACCACGACGTGAATGCCGTGCAGCCCAGTAAGACAGAAGTAAATGCTGAAGAACTTGCCCGCGTCAGCGGGAGGGACTCCGTAGGTCTTGTGCCCATCGTGCTCATGAGTATGCCCCTCGGCATGACTCTCCTCGTGCCCCACGTCCTCGACGACCACCGTGGTTGCCGGGGCCTCACCGGCTGCGAGCAAGTGACTCGCCTCGGTCCTTTTCGAATCGGTGGGAATCGCCGACTCGAGACCCTTGAGGACTTTCGCATCTTGCCCCGAATGTTCAAACGCGTAGGCGTAGTCAAATTTTCCTGCCCAAAGGGTTCCGTGTTCGCCCTTCGCTTTATATTCGACCGTCTTGATCGCCATGAAGCCACACCCACCGAGAAAAGTGAGGGCAAGCATCAACAAAAGCTGTTTCTTCTGACCGGTTTGGGAGGCCCTCACGGCTAATGCCATGGTTAGGCTGCTGATCAGCAGGACCACCGTGTTGACGCCACCCCAGATTTTGTTCAGGTGCTCGGCCCCGTACTTAAAAGCCTCGGGGGAGTTGTAGCGCAGCACTGCATAGGCGCAGAAAAGTCCCGAAAAGAAGAGGATTTCTTGCGCGAGAAAGGCCCACATCCCGAGCTTGGCCGCACTGAACTGTTGAGACATCGAGTTCCAGTGATGACCGAGGTGAGGATTGTCCGAATGTCCGTGACTCATGTCGCCCCTCCCAGGGCCCGGGTTGTTGAGAGACGACGCCTTAGCGGTGCCATCCCCATTTCATTCTGATACCTGTTCGCACAGACGATCGTCAGCCCGAGCAAGCTTCGCGAAGCGGGTGTAATCAAGTGATCACAAGGGTACTGTCGATTAAGCAGTCCCTGCCCGGAACTCGCGGGCCTCAACCGTACACTCTTAGAAGGCTAGACACCTGCCTGTACAGTCATTACGGGTGAGGCTAGCGATATTTAGGCATAGAACATCTGGAGATCTTTCGCAAACCTGAGCGTACCCGCTCAATCGGAAACAAATCACCAACTGGGCTACTAGGCGCCCGCGGTCGCCGGGGCCTTCTGTACGTACCCGCCCACTTCCTTGTCGTACTGCCAATCGTTGTAATCGTAGCAGTTTTCCACGTGCGGGATCGTCTCGAAATTCTCGTGAATCGGCGGCGATTGAGTATGCCACTCGAGTGAGTTTCCACCCCACGGATTGTCCGGCGCCTTCTCACCCTTGAGCAGCGAGTGCAGCAAGACGTAAGCATTCCAAACAAAGCCGGCGGCCATCAAGTAGGAGCCGATCGACGAAAGCAGGTGAGGCACCGTGAAGATCGTGAGGTCGTCGTAGTCGAAGTAACGCCGCGGCATTCCCTGTGAGCCCATCACGAACTGCGGGAAGAAGGTGAGATTGAAACCAATCATCACGAGCCAAAACGCGATTCGACCCCAAGCGTCGTTGAACATCTTCCCACTCATCTTGGGCCACCAGTGGTGGATCCCGCCGAAGAAGGCAAAGAGCGCGCTACCCATCATCACGTAGTGAAAGTGCGCAACAACGAAATAGGTGTCGTGCAGGTGGATGTCGACCGCTAGCGTTCCAAGGAAAAGCCCCGTCAGACCTCCGATGGTGAAGTTAAAAATGAAGCCCTGTGCCCAAAGCATCGGTGTGTTGAGACTGATCGATCCGCGATACATCGTAGCGAGCCAATTGAACACTTTGATCGCGGAAGGAATCGAGACACTAAAGGTTAGGAAGCTAAAAATCGCATTCAGAAGCCCCGACTGCCCACTCGTAAACATGTGGTGACCCCACACGAGAAAACCGAACATCGCGATTGCTACCGAGCTGTAGGCGACGAAGCGGTATCCGAAGATGTGCTTGTGGCTGTGCACCGAGATCAGCTCACTCATGATTCCCATAGCGGGAAGAATCATGATGTAGACCGCCGGGTGAGAGTAGAACCAAAAAAAGTGCTGGAACAGGATCGGATCGCCGCCCAGGGCGGGATCGAATATCCCGAGCTTGAAGGCGTTCTCGACCATCAGCAGTAATAGAGTGATCGCAAGCACCGGGGTCGCGAGAACCTGAATGACGGCGGTTGCATAAATCGCCCAGAGAAAGAGCGGCATGTGAAACCAATCCATCTCCGGGGGACGCAACTTGTGAATTGTCACAACAAAGTTGACGCCGGTCAGAATCGAACTGAAGCCCAGGATAAAAACCCCCGTCAAGGCGAGGTAGACGGGTGTGGCTTGACTCGCCTCAACTCCGGTGCCGATGATGCTGTAGGGAGTATAGAAGGTCCAACCCGTGTCAATTCCACCCGTAATCAGGACAAGCACAAAGAAGATCGAACCCGTAACCCAAAAGTAAAAGCTCGCTAAGTTGAGTCTCGGAAACGCTACGTCCTTGGCCCCGAGCATCAGGGGAAGAACAAAATTGCCGAGCGCGGCCGGCACGCCGGGTATGATGACCATGAAAACCATGACCGCCCCGTGTAGCGTGAATAAATTGTTGTAGAGCGCTTGCGGATTTTGGCTAAACGCCTCGAGGATACTACCTCCGGCGTACTGCCCGCCCTCGGTCACTTGGTTGGGGAACATGAGTTCGGTCCGAACCAAGAGCGCGAAAAAACCTCCCAGAGCGAAAGAAACAATAATGCCAACGAGGTACATGACCCCGATTCGCTTATGGTCCAAGGTCAAGGCCCACGAGAGCAGGCCATGACTCGCATTGAGGTAGTTCTTGCCACTGGTTCCCGACGTGGCTGCCGGAGATGCAACTTCAGTCATGAGTAATCCAATCGGGATCTAGTAGCCTTCAGGCTGTTTACCTTCGAGTCCAACGATGAATTGAATGACGCTATCGAGGTCATCCTCTTCCCAACGCCTTGCGGGCATTCCCCCGCCATAACCCTCGACGATCTCAGCCGCGGGCTGTTTGATCGACGTTAACAGGTAATTCTTGTCGACGAGTTGGGTTCGTCCCGAGTTAAATCGGCGCTCTTTCTTGTTCTGGTAGAGCCAGGCCGTTTCCGCCCACGAGGGTCCAGTCCCGACACTGCCGTCGAGACTGTGACAACCCGCGCAACCAAATCGGGTGTAGAGCTTTTCACCCCACTGCTGAGGACTCTCGCCGTCAGGTCGCTTGCCAGCCTCAGAAAGCCAGCTGTCAAAGTCCTCTTTACTCGGGTGAACGACGACCTTTGTCTTCATGCTCCAGTGTCCAGCTCCGCAGTACTCAGTACAATAGAGCCGGTGTTCCCCGGGTTCATCGGCTTCAAACCAGACGGTGGAATATCGACCGGGGACAACATCCCGCTTCACTCGAAAGTCGGGGACCCAAAAAGAGTGAAGAACATCCTCCGACCTC
>CAYZYD010000032.1:0-13635 GCA_964482505.1 uncultured Planctomycetia bacterium
GAGGCACTGGGCTCGAATTCTCGACCTCCCGCATCGAAAGCAGTTTTTCGGGCGGTCTGCTGGGGCTGGGAGGAAGCTGTGGCAAATCACTGGTCGCGGCGCACTGTGAACACACACTGGGGTGTTTGTAGACTTGCGCCAACCTCTCGGATCTCTCTGCTTTCCTCGCGGGCGTGGATCAGGCCACGCTACCCATGTCCCTATTGGTGGCCGAACCGCATGTCTGCTCGAGCTATCGTTCTTTGGGCTTCGAGCCGAGAGCGGTATGATGCAAGAGCCCTCGTATCCCTTGACGTCTCTGGAGGCTCGATTGACTGTTCACTATCGCTGCCGTTGCGGGCAAGAAGTCGTTCTCAGGCCTCGAGAGCACGTCTACACGGCTTTCTTCGTTTTGGCCGGACTCATCGTAGTGAATCTCGTGATCACGGCTTTTCTCTGGTGGCAGTTATCGCATCTTCCCAGACTCCACCCCGCGGAACCGCCTATCCCGACACATTCGAATCCAGCTCAGCTCTCAGACCCAGAAGCTCCGGATCCAGGCACAGTTCAGCCGCCGGCCGATCCGATCGAGCTGAGTTCTTCAGACTCTAAGGCGAGTCTTGTTGACTCTCGCGAAAGTCCAAGCCCACTATCTTCGGACGATCGGGCCTCGGATAATCAGGGTCTCGAGGTCGGGCCTTCGTCAGATTCCGCTTCTCGACGCGAGCTTACGTCTCCCGCAATCGGGGCTGCGGAGTTGGCTAGCGGGACTTCCTCGACGGATTCGGGTGCGGCTCAGGCGAGTTCGAGCGAAGATCAAGCCTCGGCCAACCCGGCAGTGAGACCAGTCCCGCAGTCGTTTTCTCTCGAGCGGCCCGCCCAACTCCACGGGTTATGGCTCGGGATTCTCGAAGAGCGAGAGCTCGAGAAAGAGCCCGAGGAGTGGGTTGCGAAGCTCGGCATCGGCCGCTGGGGGCGTCCCTCAAGCCGCGCTCAAGCTCGTGCGTGGCTCGAGGAAAGTGAGCGAGAGTCATGGGCGCTCGATTGGATCGATTCGAAGGAGGCAGCAGGATTCGAACCAGCTCCCGACGCCGTGACCCCGCGGCTCACGGCTATCTCGGACTCGTGGGAAATGGTCTGGGGCGACCTGCTCGATCCCGGTCGAGTTACCGCGGCGCAGCGAGTCTGGGTCGAGGAAGTCGCGCATCTCAACGAGAACCCGACCGACTGGGTCTTTTTAGTCGACGTCTCCTTGAGTATGGAAAAGGAACTCGGCGAGCTTATCCGTTGCGTCGGCGCCTTTGCCTGTGCAACCGAACAGTCGACTCGAGTCCGGTGGGGTTGGATTGCCTACCGCGACGAGTCGGTTGGTGCACAGCCCCTCACCTCAGACCTCGAGAACTTTCTGAATTCCCTCAACCGGCTCGAGGCGAGCGCGGGCGGCGATGTGACCGAGGGCGTCGACCGGGCACTCTTTGCCGCCCTTCGTGTGGGCGGTTTTGATTGGCGACCTCAGGCCCTCCACCGCTTTGTCTTACTCGGCGACGCCCCCCCTGCGTATGAAAAAATTGCGAGCACGCGCTCTCTGCTCGCGGCTGCGCACCAGGGTCCTGAGAGATTCGAACTCGTCGCCTTCGGAATCGTTCGAGACGACTTCGCGGATGAAGTCCCCGGGTTCCGAGACTTCGCCGCGGCGACCGAGGGACGAGCGGTTTTTGCTCGCGAATCAGAGCGACTCACGCCTCAATTTTGGAAGCTGCTTCTGAGACCGCAGACAGTGATCGGTGGCGACGAGAAATTTTGGGAGCTGCTACCTTTCAGCCGTCAGCTCGCCGGACCGAGCAGGACGCGCGCCGGCGCGCTCCAAGACTGATCGCGACCCGTTTTGGGTGCCGGCGGCACAAACCTCACGGCTAAAGAGTCGAGGTTGGCTGGAAAGAATTCCCCGGAAGACTATGATCCGAAGGTACCCGGCCGTTAATCCAGCATAAGACTCTCCTCGCGACTATACAGCCTCGAATGGACTTCATTGCGTCTTTCCGCCGCGGTCTCTCCTGAGCGTGCACTCGCAAATCCTCAAGTGCGGGCCCTCTGGGTTGAGCAGGAAAGACCGCGACTGATATGAACAGCCCCCCACCCCGCTCTTCACGAAACCAAGCCGGCTCTTCCCCGGGGAAAGCGTCGTCCACGGGCCGGCCGCCTCGATTTCCCGACGTCAGTTTGGCGGATGAGCAGCTCGAGGGGGCTGATATCATCGCCCGCTCTGAACATACGATCTCACGCCGAGACATCGACTCAGACGCGCTCCGCATCCTCTATCGCTTACACCGCAACGGTTACCGAGCCTATCTCGTCGGCGGGAGTGTTCGTGATCTCTGGGTCGGAAAGAAGCCAAAAGACTTCGACATCGTAACCGACGCCCGTCCGAGAAGAATTCGTCGACTCTTTCGCAACTGTCGAATCATCGGCCGGCGATTTCGTCTCGCTCATCTTTACTTCGGTAATGAGAAGATTATCGAAGTCGCGACCTTTCGCTCGTCTCCTGAGGATGACGAGACCGTCAAAGATGGCGATTTGATCCGTCGCGATAACGTCTTTGGCACCCCGGCCGAAGATGCGAGACGGCGAGACCTCACCATCAACGGACTCTTTTACAGTATCGCCGATTTTTCGGTGATCGACTTCGTGGGTGGGGTCGAGGATCTCAAGCAGGGGGTCGTTCGCACAATTCAGGATCCGAAGAAGTCATTTCGCGAGGATCCGGTTCGGATGCTCCGAACGATTCGCCACGCGACTCGTTTGGACTTTGAGATCGACCGTCGTACCAAGGCGGCTCTCAAGTCAGAACGCGAGGAGATCCTCAAATCGAACGCCTCACGGTTGCTCGAAGAGCTCTACAAGGATCTGGCGAGTGGGTCCGCCGCGGCGTTCTTTGACGAACTTTGCGAATTCCGCTTCCTCGCTACTCTGATCCCCGAGCTCGAGCGATCCTTCAAGGGGTCGGGCCGAGAGATCTTTCGGCGATCGCTCCAGCGACTCGACGAGCTTCACGATTCCGGGCAGCCGATCTCTCACTCCGTTGGCCTCTCGGCTCTCTTCTCGCCGCTCATTCTCCCCGCGGCTCGTAAGTTGGAGCGACTCAAGCAACCGAGCGTCGGGCAGTGCATGTCCGCCTTTGAGAAGCAACTCAAGCCCGCGCTCACCCATCTGAAGATCTATCGTAAAGACGCCGACCGTCTCTGGCATATCCTCGGTTCCTGGCCCCGGCTCAAGGCTTCCTATGAGAAGGAGACGATCTCGAAGTCGCTTCTCAAGCGACAGTACTTTCCCGACGCGGCCCGGGTGTTTGGACTCCTCGAAGATCCCGATCCGAACCTCCAAAAATTCGTCGACCGAGCGATCCGGCAGGCTCAGGAGGTCGCGCCCGAACCCGAGCCTCGCAAGAAAAAGAAGAAGAAGTCGTCGAAGAAGCGGTCAAAACGAGGTTCGCGCGGCAAACAGTGAACGATTGCCGTGCGCTCATTAGCCCGGCCTGGTCTGCCTCCCGATTCCCGTCCGGCCTCCTCAACGGTTCGCCTCGGTTCTCCAAGCTAACCGGTCGGGAGCGCTTAGAGGCATTAACTCAGGGTCGAGCCAACCCGCCTCGCGCGCTCTTGTAGTCCGCGAGAGTCCCTATTAAGATCCTGCCGCGCTGGCATTTGTAGCCGAGTCGTCACGTCGAGTCGAAACTCGGCGATCTCCTACAAAGATCACATGAGAGCCGCTCGCTGAGACCGACGTATCGGTTCTTAAGTTTTGGTGGGGTGATCGAAGCCAGGTGGAGCAGTTTCCGGGTAAAGGATCTTTGGGGCGCCGCGTGCTTGACGGAGGTGCACACCTCGCTCGTCAGGTTTCTGAGCGGTGGGTCCCAATCGTGAACCAGCGGATCGGCGATCTGGTCGGGCTGGTTGAGGAAAGGTAGAGAGAAGATGCCCCGCACGTTTACGCTGTCCGTTAGGCTCGGCCTCATGGCCCTGGTAACTGGGGTCGCGCTGAGCTCAGTCGGCTGTAAGTCTTCGTACAACCCCGAAGAAGACTGGCAGGGGCTCGGCCGCTTTACCCGGACCGGGGTTTACGTAGGGGGCGGCTACACGAGAGGGTTTGAAGATCTCAACCTCCAGGGGAACATCGACGCCGACGATGATGACGGCTTTCACGTAAAGGCCGGTTACCGTGGGAGTCGCTACGTAGCGGTCGAACTCGCCTACGACACGGTCAACGAATTTGACACCGATGTCGACGGCGTCTCCGTCGAAGCTTCAACCGTCACCGCCAACCTTAAAATCTATCCTACCGGTGGCCTCGAGAATAACGCCGCTCGGATACAACCCTACGGACTCGCGGGGATCGGCATTATATTTACAGATACCGACAGCCCGACTGCACCTTCCGAAAACGAAGATGCAGGAGCCTATCGGCTCGCGGTCGGGGCGGACATCTACTTAACGGAAGATATCTTCCTCAATGCCGAGTATGCATGGCTTGGATCGACGGCGGGCCGTCTCAAGCGAATCTTCTATAACAACCTCAACCTAGGTATTTTGTTTAAGTTTTAGTCTTAGCAGATTCAGACGTCAGCAGGAGACTTCCTGCTCAAAGAGGCCGGTCCTAGCTTTGCTGGGACCGGCCTCTTTTTCGTTCGGCTGAAAACGTATGACGGTTCGAGCGGGCGTATACGCGTCTGTATTCCGATATTCAAATTTTCTTCTCAAGGTTGCGAGCGCCTTCAAGTTGGTTCCCAGACCAGGCCGATACTTGGTGGGATTGGAGGGTAGCGGTGACCTCACCAACAACCGAACAAATCGATCTTGGTAGTCAACTCGATATCGCCCATGCGCGCGAGTTACAGGACCGGCTGGCAGCGCTCTTCGAAAGCAAGTCGCCCCACTTCGAATTCAACGCTGGTTCGGTAACCAAAGTAGACGCCGCTGGTCTTCAAGTGCTGGCCGCCTTTGTGGACAAACTCGCTCGTGAGGACGTCGAGTTCGGCTGGCTTTCGAGCAGTGAACCAATTCAAGAGGCGGCGTACTACGCCGGCCTGCAGGACAAACTAGGCCTCTCTTCGGCTCCCTCAAAGGAGAATTAACATGGCCAAGATCCTCGGAGTCGACGACTCCCCTTCGATGCGTCAAATGGTCACCTTTACCCTCAAGGCCGCAGGCTTCGAAGTGGATGAAGCTGAGGATGGAGTGATCGCCCTTGATAAGGCCAAGGGGAGTGGCTACGAGCTGATTCTCACCGACGTCAATATGCCGAACATGGACGGGATCACGCTCATCAAACATCACCGCGAGCTCCCGAATCACAAGTTTACGCCAATTTTGATGCTCACGACTGAATCTTCGCCCGAGAAGAAAGCTGAGGGGAAGGCGGCCGGAGCCACGGGTTGGATTGTGAAGCCCTTTAATCCCGATCAACTCGTCGGCACGATCAACAAGGTCTTGGGGTAGAGCCTATGTCCGTCGACCTGACCCAGTTTCACGACACCTACTTTGAAGAGAGTTTTGAGCTCCTCGATCAAATGGAAGCGTCGTTCTTAGAAATACAAGAAGAGTCTTTCGATCGGGATCTTATCGATTGCATCTTCAGAGCTGCGCACTCGATCAAGGGTGGGGCGGGGACCTTTGGGTTCCAAGAGATCAACGAATTCACCCATCTCTGTGAGACGCTTCTCGACGAAGTCCGCAGCGGAACTCGCGAGCTCGATTCAACCTCCGTCAATGTCTTGCTCGAGGCGGTCGACATCGTCCGCAACATGCTCGTGGCCCGTCGCGGGGGCGGCGTCGCGGAGGAGACTTCCTACGTTAGTGTTCGCGAAGAGCTCGAGACAATCCTCGGTGCTCCAGCCGCTTCGAGCAGCGAAGCTTCGGACAGCGAAGTAGAGGGGGGCTGGCAGATTCGCTTCCGCCCCCACGAAAACCTCTTCCACACCGGCAACGACCCAGTTCGCATTATCAAGGATCTCTCGCGGCTCGGCGAACTCGAGATCGAGGTCGATGACTCTGGAGTTCCAGACTTCCAAGATCTCGATCCCGAGTGCTGCTACCTCTCTTGGCGACTCGCGCTCCGCGGATCGGTCACTCGGGAGCAGATTCTCGAAAGCTTTGATTGGGTGGCAGAGGATTGTGACCTCGAGATCGAACCGATCGACGAGGCGACGGGCGCGATCGACGCTGCGGATCCCGCCAATTCGCCTGAGAGTCCCGCCTCAACCCCAGCTCCGGCTGAGACGCCCCCCAAGGCGGAGCCGGCGGCGGCCTCTGCAAGTCCCGTTAAGAAGGCAACCGCCCCGGCCAAACGAACCGATGCTCAGAGCATCCGAGTCGGCATCGACAAGATCGACGACTTGATCAATATGGTGGGTGAACTCGTCATCACGCAGTCGATGCTCAAACAGATCGGCGAGAACTTCGAGATCGATCACCTCGAGACACTGCGGGATAAGCTCTCGCTGCTCGAACGAAACACACGCGAGCTCCAGGAGAGTGTCATGCGTATTCGCATGGTTCCGATCAGCTTCGCGTTCAATCGATTCCCCCGGCTCGTCCACGACCTCAGTCAGAAGCTCGGCAAGAAGATCGACCTCGAGCTCCAAGGCGAGCAGACTGAGCTCGATAAGACCGTCATGGAGAAGACCTCCGATCCGCTGGTCCACCTGGTCAGAAATGGTATCGATCACGGTATCGAGACTCCCGAGGAACGCGTCGCCGCGGGCAAGCCCGAGACGGGAATCCTCAAGCTCAACGCCTACCACGAGGGAGGCAATATCGTCATCGAGATCTCCGATGACGGAGCAGGTCTCAACCGAGAGAAGATTGTCGCGCGCGCCTTGAGTCAAGGTCTCCTCTCCGAAGCCGAAGCCGATTCGATCGGTGAAGACGGCGTTGCTGATCTCATTTTTCATCCCGGATTTTCGACGGCCGACGAGGTGAGTGATATCTCGGGCCGCGGAGTCGGCATGGACGTCGTCCGGCGAAACATGGCGAGCATCGGGGGAACGATTCAACTCAAGAGCCGGGAGGGTCACGGTTCGATCTTTACGATCCGGCTACCGCTGACTCTCGCGATTCTCGACGGCCAGACGATCCGGGTCGGCCGAGAGAACTTCATTTTGCCCCTGGTTTCGATTTGTGAATCGATCCAAGTGAAGTCCGACGATGTCAATCGTATTGCAGGTAAGGCGGAAGTATTCCGACTGCGCGATGAATATCTCCCGATTATCCGCCTCTACCGGATCTTCGATGTCGTGCCCCAACGGACTGCACTTTCAGCAGGACTCATCGAGGTCGTGGAAAGCGACCGCCAGAAGGTTGGGCTTTTCGTCGACGAACTCCTCAATCAGCAACAAGTTGTCATCAAGAGTCTCGAAACCAACTTTAAACGCGTCGACGGAATCTCGGGAGCGACGATCCTCGGTGACGGCACGGTGGCTTTGATTCTCGACGTGGCTGGACTCGTCCGACTCTCGGATGACTACGGCGACCGACCGGGTCTCGATCCGAGCGGTTCCTCGCCAGATAAATCCGATTCTGACTCCGTTGAAAGTGCCGCTTAGGAGGTCTGTATGTCAAATACGATCGAAGCTGAGAGTCAGGCCGCCAGTCGAGAAAGCGCAGCCCGAGACGACTGCCTCGGACAGTACTTAACATTTCGAATTGCGGGAGACCTCTACGGTATCGACATTCTTCGAGTTCAGGAGATTCGAAGTTGGGACCATGTCACCAAAGTGCCAAACACGGCCGACTACGTGCTCGGAGTCCTCAATATTCGCGGCACGATTATCCCAATTATAGACCTCAAGCTCCGCTTTCACCTGGGCCAGACCTCGATCGCTCTCACCACGGTTGTGGTTGTGGTTAAGGCCTTTCACGAAGGGGGAGAGCGCACCATGGGGCTTCTGGTCGATGCTGTTTCTGACGTCTTCGACGTTTCTCAGGGCAATCTCAAAGACGCTCCCAAACTCGCGACGGGAGGACTCGAATCGCGCTTCATACTCGGCTTGAGCTCCCGAACTCGAGAAGACGATACCGGTGACGATAACCAAGAAATGGTCACCTTGCTCGATATCGATAGCTTACTCAACTCAGAAGAGATGTGCCCCCAAGAGAGCAAGCGCGGATAGGGAGTACGCGGTGACGGTTGAGTTATCCACCTTTAAGTTCTCGGACCGAGACTTCCGGCAGATCCGAGATCTAATCAAGCAGAAGACCGGGATTCACCTCTCCGAACACAAATCGCAGATGGTCTATTCTCGGCTGACCAAGCGACTGCGCCACTTCGGCCTGAACAGCTTTTCAGATTACCTAAGGCTCGTGCGTGACGACAAGGTCGAGCTCACGGAGTTTGTCAACGCACTGACGACCAACCTGACTCACTTTTTTAGAGAACCTCACCACTTCGACTTCTTGCGTGATACCGCCCTCCCCGAAGCCATGGCTCGAAGGGGTTCCGGGCAAGCCATCAAGATCTGGTCAGCCGCTTGCTCCGTCGGTATGGAACCCTACAGCATTCTGATCACCCTGGCCGAAGCACTCTCCTCGGCCGATTTCGCCCGAGTCGAACTCTATGCCACCGACCTCGATTCAAACGTTCTCGACAAAGCGAAGGCGGGCGTCTACGACCAAGCCGCGGTCTCGAAGCTCCCAGCCAACCAACTCAAACGGTTCTTTCGCCGCGGCACGGGCCGAAACGCGGGGTTGGTCCGAGTCAACCAGGAGCTTCGTGAGAAGGTCCGTTACGAGCAGCTCAACTTCTTTGACTCTTGGGCCGCCGAACTTCCTTCTGACTTTGACGTAGTTTTCTGTCGCAATGTCTTGATCTATTTCACCTCGGAAGATCAGGCACGAGTCGTCAAGAAGATCGCCGAGCGCATGGTCTCTGGCGGCTATCTCTTTCTCGGCCATTCAGAGTCCCTGTTTCGCAAGTCGGACGACTTTGAATTCCTCGGTAAGACGACCTACCGCCGGGGAGGTGCTCATTGAGTACTCGCGAGCTTCCTCCTCCCGCCTTACCGGGATTTGAGTCGGTTCAGCGCTTCTGGGATTCGCGGCATAGCACTTGGATTGCCAAGGTGAAACCGGGCGAGGTCTACGTGACCCACGCAGAAGAAGCGATATCGACCGTACTCGGATCCTGTGTCTCAGTTTGCATTCGCGATCCTAAGACGGGGATCGGGGGGATGAACCACTTCATGCTTCCGGTCCAGAGCGACTACAACTCATTTCGGCAACAGCTCAATACGGAGTCCGCTCGCTACGGAAACTACGCGATGGAGCAACTCGTAAACGCAATTCTCAAAGAGGGGGGACGTCGCGATCGGCTCGAGCTCAAGGCGTTCGGCGGCGGTATGGTGATCAATTCGAGCTCCGACGTCGGTGGTTCCAATGTGCGGTTTGTTCGCGAGTACTTGCAGGCGGAGGGCTACCGCATCCTGACCGAAGACCTCGGCGGAGCCTACGCTCGAAAAATACTCTTTATGCCCCAAGAGGGGCGCGTCTTGGTTAAGAGGCTACAGCAAATCAGCGATCGACTCCGCCAAGAGGAAGCGAGCTACCAAGAGCAGCTCGCGAGCGAGCCGGTCTCTGGAGAAATCGAGTTGTTCTAATGAGCAAGACCAAAGTACTCGTCATCGACGACTCTCCCACGATCCAAGAGGTACTCAGCCAAGTACTCGCTTCGGATCACGAGATCGAAGTGGTGGGAGTCGCGAAAGACCCCTATGACGCGCGCGAGAAGATTAAACAGTTCAATCCCGACGTCCTCACCCTCGACGTTGAGATGCCAAAGATGGACGGTATCCAGTTTCTCAAGAATCTCATGCGTCTCCGCCCGATGCCCGTGGTGATGATCTCGACGCTGACTCAGAAGGGAGCTGACGTCACGATCCGAGCCATGGAGCTCGGCGCGGTCGACACGATTGCCAAGCCGAAACTCAGCGACAACCAAAGGCTCGAGGACTACGCGCAAGAGATCATCGCTAAAGTGAAAGCTGCGGCGAAATCGAACGTGGCGACGATCGAGAGAATTCAACAGCAATCCGGCGACAAGAAGTCGTTTACGAACGAACGAGAGGAGATTCGCCAGAAGATCGAAGAGGCTGGACTGTTATCGAGTCGAGTCATCGTGGCGCTCGGCGCCTCAACGGGGGGAACCGAAGCCCTCAAGGCGGTGATCAAAAGGCTTCCGAATAACTTTCCCCCCGTCGTGGTCGTTCAACACATCCCTGCGGGATTTAGTACCAGTTATGCCGAGCGCGTCAATTCTGAGAGCGAAGTCGAGGTCCTCGAGGCGACCCCAAACCTGACCCTGACCAAAGGTATGGTCGCGATCGCTCCGGGGAGCCATCACCTCGAAGTCTACGCGCGCAATCGAGCCTATCACTGTCGCCTCAGTGAGGCGGATCCCGTCAACAAGCATCGCCCCTCGGTCGAGGTCCTCTTTGACACCGTTTGCGCCGCGAGTGGTAAGCACACGATCGCGGGCATTTTGACGGGGATGGGTCGAGACGGGGCCGAGGCGCTTCTCCGGCTTCGGGACGTCGGAGCGTTCACCTTCGCCCAGGATGAAGCAACCTCGGTCGTCTACGGCATGCCGCGCGCGGCGGTCGAGGTCGACGCCGCGCAGGCGGTTTATCCTCTCGATCGGATCGCACGGGCGATTACCGATCAGGTTTTAAAATTCGCTGTCGTTCGCAATCGCTAGGAAATCCGATGAGTCGCCCCCCTCAAGATCGAGAACCCAATCCGGCGCCTGAGAGTCTCGCTCCGGTCGGAGCTGCGACCTTGAAAGCGATCAGTCGACTCGCGCTTTTCGTCAGCGCCGAACTCGGTTCGATTCAAAACGACGTCGACCGCATCAAGCAGCTCGTGGCCGAAGGCACTCGAGAGATCGATTCGAGTTTCTCGGAACTCTCGTCTCAGGTGCAGACTCAGCTCGATCTGGTTCAGAGTCTCAAGGCGGAAGATCCCGAGGTGGAGTCGTCGGCGCTCGACGAAAGTGTCAGCAAGATTCAAGGAAGCCTCGCGCAAGCGATCCAAGCGATTCAATTTGAAGACCTTGTCCGTCAGCTCGCCCAACACCTGGCAACTCGGGTGTTACTACTGAAGAGCTTCTCAGATTCTGCCGACCAAGCTCAGAGAAGGCTTGCGGCGAGTGCGGAGAACTCGTGCCCGGAGAAGGTCACCGAAGCCTTTGTCGCGCTTCTCGACGAGTACGAAGAGCTGCTCCATTCGATGGGGCAGGGGGCGGTTGCCCAAGATTCACTATCTGAGGGGGAAATCTGTCTCTTTTGAGGCAGGGTGGAGGACTGGATGAGCATTAAGGTCGATGTCCAAGACGGCGGCAACGTCGTCGAAATCAAAGTCGCGGGCCGTTTCGATTTCAATGACCACCAAGACTTTCGCGACGCTTACGAGGGCGCCGGTAGCCCGAGCACGAAGTACATTGTGAACCTCGCGGCTACCGAGTACATGGATAGCTCCGCCTTGGGGATGCTCCTCGTGATGCGAGAGCACGCGGGAGGAGCGAATGCCGATATCAGCATCGTCAATGCGAGCCCCGAAATCCAAAAGCTCCTTGACGTCGCCAACTACGGCAAGCTCTTCGACATCCGAGAAAATGTGACCTAAAGCGCCCGTGCGTATCCTGATCGTCGACGACGACGCCGCCAATGCGCGCCTTCTCAAGTCCTACCTCCTCCGCGACGGGCATACGGTAGACGTGGCGTGCAATGGGCAGGAAGGGGTCGACGCCTTTCTCGAACTGAGCCCCGACTTAATCCTGATGGATTATCTCATGCCCGTCATGAGTGGGCTTGACGCAACACGGCTCATCAAGCAGCACTGTCCCGACAACGAGTTTGTGCCGGTTCTCTTTCTCACCGCCTTTAGCGAAGAGGATCGACTCGCGCAATGTGTCGAGGCGGGCGGAGATGATTTCTTATCCAAGCCGTTTAGTCGAACCGTGCTCCGGGCCAAGATTCGCTCGCTCGAGCGGATCCGTTCGCTGCACAAAGAGGTTGAGAGCCAGCGGGCGGCGCTTCAGGCGCAACAACTCATCGTTCAGAAGGATCTCGAAGTCGCCAAGCAGGTGATGACCAAGATCGTTCGGTCTTCGTCCGAAGTGCCCTGCTTGAGCTATCGAGTCGAGGGAATGGAGAGCTTCTCGGGGGACTGCGTTCTCGCCAACCGCACTCCGACCGGCGGCTTCATGGTCTTTCTCGGCGACTTTACCGGCCACGGCCTGCCGGCCGCAGTCGGAGCGATTCCGGTCTCAGAGAGCTTCTACGCGATGAGTGGACGCGGCTTTTCAGTGGCCGAGATCGCGGTTGAGATCAACGCGAAACTCAACCGCATGCTGCCCTGCGGCTTCTTTTGCGCCGCCGCACTCATCGAAGTCGATCCGATCAAAGGGACCGCGGTGATCTGGAATGGGGGTCTTCCCGACGTTCTTGTGCTCGACTCGAACCACTCGATTCTCGGTCGCGTCCCGTCGACTCATCTCGCCCTCGGAGTAGATTCGGGCGACCCTCACTACCGACACACCGAGGTGATTGAGCTCTCCCCGACCGCCAAGATCTTTGCCTGTTCGGACGGCGTGGTCGAATCCTGGGTCGACGCTGGGGGAATGCTCGGTGACGAGGGGCTCGCTCGCCTCTTGGGATCAATTCCGTCGGGTCGAGATCTTGTGGGCGCCGTCTTCGACTGGCTCGGAAGGCACCGCGACGAGGCCACCGCCTCGGACGACGTGAGTGTACTCGCGATCGACCTCGGCCAACCGATCAATATCCACCCGGCCGAGTCGAGCCGCGCCCAATCTCAATCCCATGGTGAGTGGGAGGTGACCTGGAGGCTCGAGGCCTCGACGATCAAGAGGTCGGATCTTCTTCCGATCATTATGCGCACTTGGCGCGACTTTCCCGCTCCTCAGAAGGAGCGCGAGAAGATCTACTTGATCCTCGCCGAACTCTTTAACAACTCGCTCGAACACGGCTTGCTCGGACTCGATTCGGCGCTCAAAAAAGATGCCGAAGGCTTTTCAAAGTACTACGCCGAAAAGGAGCGCCGTCTCGAGGAGCTCCAGTCGGGTGCAATCGAGATTCGGCTCGCCCATACGCCAAACCGACACGGGGGAGAGGTATCGATCATGGTCGAAGATACCGGCCCCGGCTTCGTTCGCTCCGAGGCAAACGCTTCGCTCGACGGGAACCTCGGGCATGCGGGCCGGGGGCTCGCTCTCATCGAAGAACTCTGCGATTCGGTCAACTACAACAGCCGAGGCAACCGAGTCGAAGTCATCTTTAACTGGTCCTACGAGATCAAAGCGCTCGCAGCCCCCTCTCAAAGTCACTCCGGCTAAGCCCCGCGATATCTTATCAATTTGAGTTGGAAGCTCTGCCTTGCAGTTATCGCATGGCTTTTCGCCTGGGTAGGACTTGTTGCGATCATAAGCCCTTCAATAGACCAGGAACTGAGCTCCTTCGAGAAGGGGTTTGCTATGGCATGCGTGTGGGGATCGTTTGCCTGGGTCGTTACGACCTTCGGTAAAGATCCAGCTCATGAGAGCACCTAGTGTCCTGTTCGAAAAGTTCGAGCAAGAATCGCCGGCCCTCGACCTCCC
>CAYZYD010000033.1:0-13530 GCA_964482505.1 uncultured Planctomycetia bacterium
GTGAGTGATGAGGGGTTTGGTCGGGGCAGACGGTGCAACTCCAGAGGCAGCGGGGAGATAACCTATGAACACAGCATTCCCTGAAAACCCGCGCCTGGCTGAATTGCTTTCCGACCGAGCCGTTTCGGACCTGAGTTCCGAAGAGAGCCAAGAGTTGGACGCTCTCCTCAACTCGATTCCCGAAGCGCAGGAGATCGGCGACAACCTCGAGCTCGAGCTTGCGGCAGCTGCAATCGATTTGACCTTTTACGGCGAGACTCAGGAGGAGGAGATGCCTTCCGGGCTCGCAGCGCAGGTTTCGAAGCGGCTTATGGACGAGGTTTCCAAACGCGAAACAGCAGTTGGTCCAGGAAGTCAGACGGGCAGTCTTAACCCAGTACGGTCGTCGAGCGAAGGGCCCATCCCGGGGACTCACTCCAGTAGTCCTTCAAGCGACAACGTGACTCAGTTCCCAGCACGGGCTAACCGAGTTTCGTGGGTCGCTCTCTCGGGCTGGATCGCCGCCGCGGCCATTCTGGCGTTCTCAGTAGTTCCCGGTCTCCTTCGACCGAGTGAAAAGTCAGGTGATCAAGACGTCGTCTCCGGTGACGGCTCCCAGAAGAATCCTCCGATCGAAAAGCAGTTTTCGGATTTGGCTGATTCTCCCGGAGTGATCAAGACGGAGTGGTCGACCAAGGTCGAGGGTTTTGAAGAAGTCACCGGCGAGGTCGTCTGGGATCAAGAGTCGCAGCGAGGCTTTATGCGTTTCGTCAATATGCCGGTCAACAATCCGACTGAGAAGCAATACCAGCTCTGGATTGTCGACGGGAAACGTATCGCGGCAGAGAACCATCAACAGCCGGTCGACGGCGGGGTTTTCGATGTCGCCAAGCGTGGCGAGGTCATCGTTCCGATCGAAGCGAAGCTCAAGGTTTTTAAACCAGCTGCCTTCGCAATCACGGTCGAAAAGCCCGGTGGGGTCGTTGTTCACAGTTCCGAGGAGGGGCCGCTCAGCTTGATCGCAAGTGTGAATTAACGACTGTAAGTTTGTTAAACGAAAAATGCCTCGGCGGACCAATCGTCCCCGAGGCATTTTTTTCTGGGTGCTGATAAGCAGTAGAAATCTACCCAAGTCTTCGAGTCCGATGCGAATTGCCGGCAGGAAGCGCCGCCTTCTTCGCAGGCCTGACATGCTCTGTGCGTCTTGTTAGAGAGCGTTATTTAGGGATTCTCTTGGGATTGTTTGTCGTGAGCTAAGTGACCAACGTGCCGCGGAAAGTTGCGAAGTAATAGAGAAGCAGCCCGATAGAATTGCTACCGAAAAAATCGCAACTTGGATAGAGGCCGTGACCGGAAGGTCAACAGGCCTTCGATCAGCGTGGATCACCTAATGCTGAACCATTTTGGTCTGCTTCACGCTTTGCCGGGTATGTAGTCAAAGTACCCAGCCTTGAGCCGTCGGCAGTGGTAGACGCCGCCTGGAGGTAAGTTCCGGAGTACTCCTCGAAACTCGACCTGGTTAAACATCCGCGTATACATCCACCTATTGAGTTTTGGTTCGAGTGTCTGCTGAGTAAAAACGGCGTCGTGTCCGAGCGTGTCAAAGCTCGTAAAGATTCCACGAGTTGAGTCAATGGGCAGCGACGGAAGAGCTAAGCAGGAGACCATGAGATCGATTCGGTCGAGACCGAGTTCGCTGAGTACCGACACCACCTCGCCGGCGTCTCGCTCGACGACGGTGGCGCGCGGACAGCGCTTCCGCAAGAGTCGGGCGAGTTGCGGATCGATTTCAAAGGCGACCAGTCGAC
Organism: uncultured Planctomycetia bacterium; assembly: GCA_964482505.1. GTDB lineage: Bacteria > Planctomycetota > UBA8108 > UBA1146 > JAJFFE01 > CAYZYD01. The sequence continues at coordinate 1,788 of CAYZYD010000033.1, forward strand.
TGTCTGGGTGCATTCGACTTAGAAGAGCGTCGGTAACCGCCCCCGAGCCACTCCCGAGCTCTACAATAACTTGGGCTCGATTCGGGTCGACATGCTTGGCGTGAGCGCGGGCGAGATAACGGCTCGAGGGGGTGATCGCCGCGACTTTGAGTCCGTCGCGCATGAATTTACGCAGAAAGATGAAAGAGGTGGGATCACTCTGTTCTCGATGGTCTCGGCGCAAGTCTTCTCGGGTTTCGTTCGAGGGGAAGTCGGGAGGATTCGAGGGCGCGCCGCTATGACTCGAGTGAAGCTCGGCGGGGTTGCAGGGTTCCGGGTCGGTTGTCGATTTCAAGTCGATGAATTCCAATCACTCCACTCCCCGTGGGTTTCAGTGAAGTACCGGTTACGAACTCCGAGCGCATTGATCGACCGCGGGATGGGTCGACGACGACAATTCGGGTTGCCTCAGCAGTTTGACGGGGTTGACTTTAGGCGGTAGTCGGGGGCAGTGATTCATTACGGATACGATGTACCCATCCTTCAGCTGATGCAAGGCCGTCCTCGACTCGGGGGAGCCGCACCTCCGACGCCCGGACCGCGGGCTAACCGACCACTAAGCGAGATCGAACTCGCGCTCTCGCGGGGGATTCTCGCCGTCAGCTTGCCGCTCGGAGGACGAATCAGCGTCCTGAGGGCCTGAGATCCTTTGCGGGCCGCTCCCGCGAAGATTCCACATGTACTGAAGGAGCCAGCCCGCCCCGAACGCTCCCAAGACCGAGCCGCAACAGAGCAGGGTATCTATCGTCGTCCAGAGGTGAATGGAATGCATAGCCTTGCCGGAGTTTGAGCTACGGTTGGAACGTTTACAGAAGCCTGCAGGCTAATAGCGGGGAATTTGTGAATCAATGCTCGACAACTCTGAATTTGTCCAATACTACTGATCGCCTCGCGGAGTCGAGCCTCTTATCACCGATTGAAACGCTATCCGATGACCCAAGCGAATGATCCCAAGGTCCCGAGCCCCTTCGGCTTCCTGCGCGAGTTCTTGAGAAATCCGCGTCAGATCGGCGCGGTCGTGCCGAGTTCGGACCAGCTCGCGGCCGCGATGGTCGAAGGACTCCCACTCGATTCGGTTGAGACCCTGGTCGAACTCGGTCCAGGCACCGGAGCTCTTACCGAGTACTTGCTCGCCCGATTGCCCTCGAACTCACGCTACTTGGCGGTGGAACAGCACGCCGGCTTTGCCCAGTCACTCCGCGAGAAGTACCCGCGGCTCGAAGTCACCGAAGGTTGTGCTTCTCGATTGCCCGAGTTACTCGCCGCGTCAGGGCTCCCGGGGTGTGATCTTGTCGTCTCGGGGCTGCCGTGGGCGATCTTTGGGGCGGACCTTCAAGTTCGACTTCTCCAGGCGATTCGATCGAGCCTCAATCCCGGAGCCGCGTTTACGACTTTCGCCTATCTTGGACCCTCGCTTTTGCCAAGAGGCCGAGCCTTTCGTCGTCGTCTCGAGCAGGCCTTCGGGCCGGTTCGTACGACGCCGCTCGTTTGGCAGAATATTCCTCCCGCTTTTGCCTATCAGTGTTTAGCGACCGCCATACCGTCAACGGTTCGGGCTGAGACCGGATAGGTTCTTGAGTGCCCAGTAGATCGCTTGCGTGCCCGAACGACCGTGGCCGAGGGCTCTCACGGACTCGTAGAGCTGTTTGGCGAGAGCGAGCCCCGGAAGTGCTAAGCGCTCGGCCTCTGCCACGTCGAGCGCGATCCCGAGATCTTTGATAAAGTGTTCGACAAAGAACCCCGGAGAAAAGTCGCCTCGCAAGATGCGCGGGGCTAAGTTGTCGAGCGACCACGACCCCGCGGCACCCCGACTGACCGACTCGAGAACGAGTTGCGTCTCGAGCCCGACCTTCTCGGCGTAGGTGAGCGCTTCCGCGACTCCGACCATACCCGAAGCGATGAGGATCTGGTTGACCATCTTGGTGTGCTGTCCGGCGCCAGGCCCCCCTTGATGGCGCGCACTCTGGCCGAGCACTTTAAACAGCGGCTCTGCGAGTTGAAAGGCCGACGGCTCTCCCCCGACCATGATCGAAAGTTTCCCTTGCTGGGCACCGACATCGCCTCCCGAGACTGGAGCGTCGAGCGCCTTCGTTCCGCGGGTTCGTGCGGCCGCCGCGATTCGCTGGGCGAGTTCGGGATGGCTCGTGGTGAAGTCGATCAAAAGCTGGGGGAGTTGGCCTCTTGCCTGTGCTGAGAGGAGCCCCTCTTCACCGAAGTAGACCGCCTCGACGTCGGTCGGGAAACCGACCATCGTGGCGACGATGTCACAGCGTTCGAGAAGGTCGACCGCTGAGTCGCACCACTCGGCTCCCGCGGCGAGTGTCTCCTCGGCTCGCGCCCGGGTTCGCGTGTTGACGAGGACCTGAAAGCCCGCCGCAAGGAGGCGCCGCACCATCGCGGCGCCCATAACCCCCGTCCCAATCCAACCGACGCAGAGCTCTTGCGGTGTGTGATTCGACATCGTGGACGTTCGACTCTCTCAGAAGAGGCCTTGGATTTCGCCCTGGTCGTCGAGATCGATGTTGAGCAGGGCGGGCTGCGATCCCAAGCCCGGCATCGTCATCATGTCTCCACAAATCGCGTAGAGAAAACCGGCGCCGGCGGAGAGGTTGAGTTCTCGAATTTTGAGTCGGAAACCGGTCGGCGCACCGACCTTCTTGGGATCATCCGAGAATGAATACTGAGTTTTTGCCATGCAGACGGGGAGATGGCTCTTACCCATCTTCGTGAAGCGTTTGGCCGCGGCTCTCGCCGCGGGCATCCAGTCTACCCCGTCGGCCCGGTAGATCTCTCGGGCGACGGTTTCGACCTTTTCTTCGATAGAGGCTTCGTCGGGGTAGAGAAATTTGAACTGGCTCGGCTTCTCCGCAGCTTCGACGACGGCTTCCGCGAGTGCCGCGCCACCTTCGCCACCTTTTGCGTGGACTTGCGAGACCACCGCGTTTGCCGCTCCGGCCTTACGCGCGAGCTCGGTCAGGGCCTCGATCTCACCCGGAGTATCGGTCGGAAACTGATTGATCGCCACGACCGCGGGCACTCCGTGCTTGGCGACATTTTCGATGTGGCGGGCGAGATTCTCGACCCCGATCTCGAGGGCCTTGATGTCTTCGGACTTCATCTCTTCGGGAAGCGGCTTTCCCGGTTTGACGACATACTTACCCGAGTGAACTTTGAGTGCGCGGACCGTCGCGACGACGACCACGGCGTCGGGCTGAAGCCCCGAGAGGCGACACTTGATATTAAAGAACTTCTCCGCCCCCATATCGGCTCCAAAGCCGCTTTCGGTGACGACGTAGTCGGCGAGCCCGAGTGCGATCCGGTCGGCAACGATGCTCGAGTTGCCGTGAGCGATATTGGCAAACGGTCCGGTATGGACAAAGCAACCCGTTCCCTCGAGCGTCTGCATGAAGTTTGGGTGAATCGCGTCTTTCATCACTGCCGCCATCGCTCCGGCCGCCCCGATCGCTTCCGCGGTGACCGGATTCTTGTCGGCGTCCAACCCGACGACGATCTCGCCAAACCGCCGACGCAGGTCTTTGAGGTCATTTGAAAGACCCAAGATCGCCATCACCTCGGAAGCGCTCGTGATATTGAATCCCGTCTCGCGCGGAATCCCATTCTTCTTGCCGCCGAGTCCGACCACGACCTCGCGCAATGTGCGATCGTTGACGTCGAGGCAGCGCTTCCAACTCACGGAGTGGGGGTCGAGGCCAACCTTGTTGCGAAGCAAGAGATAGGTATCGATCCAGGCGGCAAGGAGATTGTTGGCCATACCGACTGCGTGCGTATCTCCGGTTAAGTGGAGGTTGAAATCCTCCATCGGAACGACTTGGCTGTGACCGCCTCCGGCTGCGCCCCCTTTGATCCCAAAGACTGGACCCATCGAGGGCTGACGAATCGTCGAAACCGCCTTCTTGCCGATGTGATTGAGCCCGAGACCGAGACCGATCGTCGTCACGGTTTTGCCCTCGCCGAGAGGGGTCGGGTTGATCGCAGTCACGTCGATATACTTACCGCGTTTGGTTGAGTCGAGGCGGTCGAGGACCTTCAAGTCGACCTTGGCCATGTAGCGACCGTAAGGGATAAGATCTGCCTCTCCGAGGTCGTAGCGCGCGGCGACTTCCCGAATATCCTTGAGTTGAGCAGCGCGCGCGATTTCGAGATCCGACGACATAGACGACCCTTCCAAGTAGATCTGCCAAGTTCATGCCATGGCTCAGACGGGGAGATGGCCGACCAAGCATCCCATGAGTCCTTAAAGGAGCGATGTTGGAGGCTTAACGAAGGGAGACCGCTCGCAAAACAGAGCGCGAGGAGGGCTTCAACCTCTTGGGTCCACTCTCGACGAGCGCTGCCGAGGCATTGCAAATGGTCGCTTGAGTTCCCTGCTGTCCAAAAAGCCTTCCGGTTGAGGCGGTACTTGGGTGCCTGGCGACAGACCAGAGCGCGCGCCGTGCGACTCGCAAGTTCTGGCGGTTGTCGGGAGAGCCCCATCCCTCCGGCCTCAACTCAAGAGCACTTTATCAACCGGCTGCGACGGAGCAACGCTACTTAAGTGGGCACCACCAGAATCATCAGCGCTCGCGAATCAGAATCCCGTCATCGATTTTGAGCTCGCGGCGTACCGCCGCAATATCGGCGAGAAAGCGCTGCGCGTCGCCAGGGTAGCCCGCCGTCGATTTGAGCTCGGGGCATTTGTCGATCCACCAGCGATTGAGGAGCTTCATATGAAGTTCCCGCACGTACTTGGCCGCCATAGAGGCGAGCGCGGTCGGAAACGACTTGGACTCTCCGTCGACGGTAAATCGCACCGAGAGTTGGCGACGTTCGTCCTGGATTTGATAACTCTGTCGAACGCTAGTCTGTTCGATGATATCGAGTCGGGATCGCTGAAACAGCGAGTAGAGGAAGGGGCCGTACCGCGTTCGGCCGCCGAGCCGGTCCGTCATCACTTGGCACTCATGCCATTGAGGTGAATTCCAAATCGAGGTCAAGAAGTGACCCAGAGTCTGGGCGTTGACGTCGCTCTTCGTCGTCGAAGCAGCCGCTCCGAGCAGCTGGTTAAATTCGCAAACTTCGACCGGTCGTACTGAGTACTGATCGAGGGTGAGCTCTGAGCGTTCGAAGGCGCGGACCAGTCGGCGGAGTGCTCCGGTGACCTCGAGTGGATCTGCTTCCACAGGTAACTCGATATCTTCGCCGCGATACCATGGATAGCTATCGAGGTAACTGCAATTGCAGCTCATCCAATCGAGTAGCGTGCGGAACGAGCGCGGAAAGCTCGAGCCACCTTGGCTGAGTCCCAAGAAGGCCAGAACACTCGTCTCGAGACGCTTGAGTCCGGTCTGCGGAGTGTAGAGCTTCTTTGAGTCGGCTACCGGGATCCCTCGGCTTTTACTAGCCCGGTGGACGACGGTCGGAGCGAGAAGCTTCCAAGGTTGGGCCGGTTCTAGGAGGGACCCGCTGCTGAGATTGGCAAAGCCGACGACGAGTGGTCCGAGGGCGGGACCGTAACCCGCTTCATCGAGTCCGCTCAGCCAGTGTACGCGCTGCATCGTCAGACCCCGGATATCGCATGAGGGTTTTTATCGCCGGCTCGATCGATCCACTTCGGGCTCGAGTGGTCAGGTCCACTGCCGGTAGATCTCACTCAACAAGATGCCCACCGCGACTGCGACATTGTGGGAATGCTTCGCTCCGAGCATCGGGATCTCAACCGACCCATCCACAAAGCGCAAGGCCTCCTGCCGCACCCCTTCGATCTCATTACCGACTACCAGGGCCACGGGGTTCGGGAACTCAAACTCGTAGATCGAGAGGCTGGATCGAGTCTGTTCGAGTGCGAAGACGGGGATTCCTCGCATCTGGAGCGCCTTGACAAAAACTCCGGGGTCCGACCTCGAAGCGAAGGGCACCGTCTCCTCGGCCCCGATCGCGGTCTTGCTGATCTCGGGCCGAGGTGGGGTCGCCGAATACCCAGTGAGATAGAGCTTCTCGATGCGGAAGCCATCGGCGGTGCGAAAGATCGACCCGACGTTGTGCATGCTCCGAATATTGTCGGCGATCAAGTGAATCGGGAGGCGGGGATTCTCGGCCCTCGCCTCGGTATCGCGGCGATGTTCCTCGATTGATCGCTTTTGGGAACCGGAACTCATCCGCCTCGACACCTCGTCTAGTCAAACTTGAGAGATCTTCGAGCCCGACCTCTCGCTACTAGCAGCCCGCATTATTCACGAACCGCGTAGCGAGAAGTCGCAAGGCTAGCAGTAAAGCTCATGCATTCAGTAACTAACGAAGAGCCCCGTTTGCCGGTTTTCCGGTGAGCGGGGTAGACTCATGGGGATATCGCACTTCTATCTGCACACTCGAAAGTTCGCAAATGACTCAGGTTTCACCTTATGAGACAGGCGAGGTCGATGATTCACGGATCCTCATATCGGAACGTCACTTCTCAAAGCTGAAACGTCTGGTCGACGGACTTTGTCACCCCGACCAAATGCTCGATTCAACCTTTGCCGTCTGCCTGACCGGCCCGAGCGGTAGCGGGAAATCGACCCTGATCCGTAGCCTCAAACACTACCTCGACGACCGCTCGGATTGTGTCTTTGTCGAAGGAGAGTGTTTTGGTGAGCTCTCAGAAATTCTCGAGCCGATTCTGCAGGCTGTTCGCAATCTCGTCAGTATTGCCCTCGAACGTCAAGATCGCGAAGAGTGGCGGCGGATCTGGCGTCGAATCCTCGATCGCCACGCCTCTGTCCTCAATCCGTTGCTTCCTGAGATCGACTGGGGCGAATCGGTACCGAGTCTACCGGCTTTGACGCCTCTCCTCGAGCGATCGCGATTGGTCGACCATCTCGTGGGGCTCTTTCTCGAGGTCGCGAAGATCAGTCCCGTCATACTCTACCTGCGGACCGCCGACGAACTAGACGAGATCGCGACCGAGTTTATCGAGACTGCGGCTCGGGTCCGCCGTTTTCGGCGAGACGAGTCCAAAGGAGCGAACTGGCCGCGCTTTCTCGTCCTTTTCGACACGCGTGAAAGCCGCGCCCCGGTTCGACTACCGGAGTCGGAACTCGTTCAGATTCCGATCCGTGGCTTCGGTCGAGATGAGCTCACAGCCTATCTCGAGCGAGAGCTCGGGGGAGAGATTCCTCTCTCCATTCGCGAGAAGATCTTTCAACTGACGCGGGGTATTCCCGCGGACCTTGCCTTTCGTATCCAGAGGGGCCGCGCCAAGGGTTGGCCAGCGGGCCCCGTGGAGCGGGCGAAATGGCTGCTGAGCCCGTTTAAGTTTGACGCGGAAGTTCGCACCATCCTCAAGCAGATCAGTCCGGACTCACGCCGAATTCTCGAAGCCCTAGCCTTTGCGCAAAAGCCGATCTCGCCGGGGCTTCTCTCCCGAGTTTCAGGTCTTCAGATCGACGGTACCGCGATCGAAAGCGAATTGGCGGACCTGCTCGACAAGGGCCTTTTGCGCAGCTACCGACGCGGTGCCTACGCGATCCGATTTCAACAGATCGAGCATGCGATCCAAAACTCACTCACGCGGGAGCAGAGTCGCGAGTGGCACCGCAAGTGGGCAGAAGCGATTCGTACTCACTACCAGGACCGCGAACTCTTCCGTTATCAAGAGGTCTACTTTCACGACTCCGCCGGCGAGGATCGAGAGCGATCGATCGCCTCGGGATTCGAAGCCGCGGACGCAGCCTTAGGACTCTACGGATTCTCGACTGCGGGTCGAATCTACCGTCGCCTCCTTCACCAACTGCTCGCTTCCGAGACGAAGCGGTTCCACGAGGGTGTTGCGGCCTTGACGGATGTGATGTCCAACTCGAGTGAATACGATCTCAACGTTCTCGACGAGGTGGAGCGGGCCGTTTCAAAGCGATCCCGTGAACTCGAATCGGAACAGGAAGCGGGCCTCTGGCGACGGCTCGGCACACTGGCGAGCAATTGGGGGTTTCCCCAGTCGGAGTTAAGATTTTACGAACGCGCACTGAATGCGATTCAAGACGAAGAGCGATCCTCCGAGCGACTTAAGGTCTACGCGTGTCTCGCCAAAGCCTGTCTCGAACAGGAGCGATTCGAAGAGTCGCTCGAGGCGTGCCGAGCCGGAGTGGGGAACGGTAGCCTTGAGCTTGCCACGCACGACCCGGAGTTCATCGAGCTCTGTCGAGTGACTCAAGAGGTGCACTTTCGGCGTGGCGACTACGTGGAGGCGTTACGGTTCGAGGAGCGCTACCTCGAACTCGCTCGAGCTCGGCTGGCGAGTTTCGACACGGTAGAGTCACTCTCGAGGCTCGCCTTCCTCAGCGAAAAGTTTCATGACTCTGAGCGAGCCGAGAGCTATCTGCTCGAAGCCGAGCCGATCGCCCGCGAGACGGGTTGTCGAATGCTCGAGGCGAAAGTCGCCGAACGGCTCGGTTATCTCTACGGACGGCAAGCGCGTTGGAACCTCTCGTTCGAATCGCTCAAGCAAGCTTTGACGATCTACCTCGAGCTCGGCGAGCCCGACGAGGTCCGACCTCTCTTTGGCGCCACGGCGATCGTCTGTTTCTTCGTGGGCCGCGTCGAAGAGGGCTCCAAGCTCTTCCGCGAGTACGCGCTCACCCGACCCTCGAGCTCCCAGTCACCGGAAGAATCCGCGATTCCGGGCTTCCCGATCGGATATCTAAACCGATCGGCCCGCGATGATCAGATTCGTACGATCGAGCGTAAACTCACTCGACACTCTGACGACGCCAATCTCGTCTCAAAGCTCGCCGATCTGAAGCGCGACCGGGGTGAGTTTGCGGCGTCGCAGTCGCTTCTCAGGTCGCAGCTTCGGCGAGATGATCTCAACCGAATCGATATGAGCCGTCTCTCCGTTCAAATTGGGATCACGTATCGAGTTCAGGGTGAATTCGAACCTGCTCTCGAGTCGTTCCAACGCGGCCTCGACCTGCTGCCCGATGGTCGGGCGCGTGAGCTGCTCGCCGAGACCAACCTACAAGTCAGCCTGCTGCAACTCGCGCGCGGTGAGATGAAACGCGCGGTCGCCTCGGTCCTACGGTCCCTCCGGACATTCCTCGAAGAAGCCTCCGAGATCGGCGTGGCTCGAGCTCTGCTGGTGCTTGCGGAGTGCTTTCTGCTGCTCGGAAAAAAGGCTGTCTCAGAGGAGCTTGCTCTTTCGGCGCTCTCGATCGCAGGTGGTCTCGATATCGACCGGCTCGAAGCGGAGGCGTGGCTTCTACTCGCGAGGATTCGACTGCGCTCGGGTAAACCCGGGGCCGGTTACGAGGAGGTTTGCGCGTCGCGTGAGATCTACACCGAGCTCGGTATTCTCGAGGGGCGAGCCCAGGCGGTTCTCGTCGAAGCGGAGATTCTGACGAATATGGCCGACTACCGAAATGCTCGAGTGCGGAGTCTCGAAGCGCTCGAAATCGCTCGGGATCTCGGCCTTCAGTTTTGTATCCCGCGAGCTCTGATTCTCAAAGCGCGGCTCGAGAGCGATCGGCGTTCGGCGAATAGCCGGCTCCCTCAGGCGGTGCGAACTCTCGAGTCGGTGGTGGAAATGGCCCGTGACCTTCACTTGCGGCCCATCGCGATTGAAGCTCACGGAGCGCTCGCCCGGCTCTTCAAGCAGCGGAAGTGCGACGGGGCCGCGCACGAACACCTCGAACGGGCTCGCGAGCTCACGATCGAGCTTTTCGAACTCTCACCTGAGAACTGTCGAAAGAGCCTACTGCGCGGTGGGGTGATCGCGGACCTGCTCCGGCTCTTCGATCTCAAGCCGATCGCGCTCAAGCGCGTTCGGGCGAGTGGGGCCAAGCCTCCGAGTTGAAGGCCGACTTCGGTCTCGATCGACGCGGCGATCGAGGCGGCGATCGACACGGTGATCCGTGATCCCTTCCTCTTGACACCAATTCGTTCCGGGAGACGATCTAAACGTCTGCCCGAAAGTGCTTCAACTCCTCGTTGGGTTGAGAAAGATCTCGGCCTCCATCGGAACGATTTTCGGGCCCGACTCCTCGATAAAATGAAACGGTGATCGAGCATGAGCGAGCTCACGAGTCTGACGGCCCCGCAGCGACGGGTTCTCGGTGTCTTGATCGAAAAGAGCCTGACCACTCCGCAGTATTATCCGCTTACGCTGAACGCTCTCGTAACGGGTTGTAATCAGAAGAGTAATCGCGATCCCGTCGTGGAATACACCGAAGTCGAAGTCGACGAGTTCCTCTCTGAGCTTCAGAAGCTCACGCTCATTACGGTGGTCTATCCGGCGGGTGGAAGATCGGAAAAGTACCGGCACGAGTTGACGCAGTTGCTCAATCTCGATGGGCAGGAGCTCGCCGTACTAGGCGAGTTGTTGTTGCGGGGAGCGCAATCGATCGGGGACCTCAGATCACGCGCGAGCCGGATGAAGAAGATCGCCTCGCTCGACGACCTCGAAGCGGTCCTCAACCGGTTGCGCGAGCGCGAGTACCCCCTCGTCATCCGGCTCTCGCCCGAAGGGATGCGGCGCGGGGTTCGTTACTGCCATAACCTTTATTCCGAGGAGGAGCTCTCGAGGCTGCGCGAACGAGAGGCCTCAGACGCGGTCGCCGAAACGCCCGCCCGCCCGCGACCGCGCTCGAACGAGGCACTCGACGCGATTCGCGAACGACTCGATCGCATCGAGAAAGAGCTCGGTCTGCCCCCGCTCGAGTAGCTGGGATCGGTGGCTGCAGGCCCTCGATTTACCGGGTCGGAGACGTTAAACTCCCTCTCAAAGCCATTCCACTCAGTTTCGCGAGAGTCTTGCGGCATCGTTCTTGACGTCCAAGCCGCAGGCCGACGGCGTGGCATCACTTAAGTACTTGCCCTAATTGCCAACGAGACTGCCGAGCGCGCCGGTGCGCGCGGTTTGAATCGATCTGATTTTGATTCCGCTTCGAGGTTGAGCGGGATCTGAGAATTGAGGGACCATGCCCCGCACCGTTGAAGCGCTTGAGGCGTCTTGCGAGACCGCCAAGAAAAAGCGAGAAGAAAAGAAAAACGCGCCTCTGGCTGAGCAGCGCCGCGCGATCAAGATCCACAAGCGTCGAGCGCGAAAATTGCAAAAGCACAAGGCGCGGATGAGCCGCCTCGCCGAGCGACTCAAGTCAGGCGCCTCAGAAGAGAGTTCCTGAGGACGGCTTGGTTGTTCGTTAACCACGCTTCATCCAGATAATACGCTGAGTGTTTCAGGCTGAGCCGTTATAGGGACGAGCGTCTTCCTCGCATTCCAGGGGTCACCTCAGGCAAACTTGTCCGAAGGGTGCCTCTGCCTTGGTTCAACCGTCCAATTGGTGTGCTGAAACGGTATGGGCCGAAAGCGATATCGGCTGAACGGTATGGACTAATAGGTTGAGCGATCTCGACAAAGACTCGCTCATCGCAGCATTCCTCAAGGCTGAGGGTCGAGCGAAGCGCGCCCTCTTCCAGCAGCTCAAGACTCATCCGCTGATTGCTCGCGATCTCGAAGTGATCGCAGTGGCGCTGCGGGATCCGAGCCCTAAGCTCTCGGCACGTATCGTTTCGTTACTCGCCAAATCGAAACGGAGAGATCTGCTCGAGGCGAATCTCGACGGACTCAAGCCCGGGAAGGTCGATCTTCTCAGGCGCCACTATCTTCGTATTGCCGGTCGAGACTAGTGTCCTGTTCGAAAAGTTCGAGCAAGAATCGCCGGCCCTCGACCTCCCT
>CAYZYD010000034.1:0-13314 GCA_964482505.1 uncultured Planctomycetia bacterium
GTAGACGACCAGACGATCGTGGGCAATGAAGACGAGGTCTTGGAGATTATCGTTATCGAGTTGGCCTCCTCGGATCAACCGGGGCTCGGCAATCTTGTCGCGGCCACTCGCGCCACCGTAGGGATAGGTCTTGTCCTCGTAGGTTGGCCAGCTCGCCAACGCTTTGAGTTTGTCATTCTCAACTGTAAGCAAGGTGAGTTGACGACGAATGTCATCGAAGAAAAGCACCTCCTCGGCGGGTCCGTCACAGGCGTTGGTCGCTTGGATTCGGTGGACAAACGCTTCCTTGACTCCGGCGGGTCGGCCGATTCGGTTGTCGACTGGTTCGATAAGTTCGAGCTTCCAGGGTCGACCTTCACTCAGCACCGTCAAGCTCGAAGTGCCCTCGAGCACGACCCCGATCTTGGGGTCGACGAGCATGTTCGCTCCTCCTTGGAGCTCGATCTTCTCAACCGAGCGGTAGACGCCCGACGAATCGGGCTTGAGTTGATAGACCGCTTGCCCGCCTCGCTCGAGCGCCCAAGCTTCGCGGTCTCCCGCTTGAATGTAGCTCGCGAGTGCTTTGCCCTCGGGGAGCATCACCTGGTCGGTCGGATGGAGATCAGAGTCGAGCCACTGAAGCACCCCGTCTGCGATCTTCGCAAGCTTGAGCTGTTGCGCACTCGCTGGTACGAGCAGCAACTCTGAGAGTTTCATCTTTTTTAGCTGACCCGGTTCCTCGAGCGATCCGTTGCCCAAGGTCGCGAGTTTGGGGCTTCGCGCGTACTGTTCAAGCACGAGGAGTCGCCCCTCCCCGAGCCATTTGACTTGGTCGGCTTTAGCGCCGATGCCTTCAAACCGCTCTCGTTTCGGCTTGGCTTCGCCGGGGCTCCAGGTGTAGAGGTCGAGATCCTTCTCGACCCGTTGCACCCACCAGACCACCTCGCCCGACTGACTCAGTGTGACGATTTCTCGATCTTCCGCAGAGGCCTCGCCTTCAAGGGGGCGGGGAAAGGTCAGTCGCCCCTGCTCCCAGCGGCTCACGTGCAGATCGTTGGCCTCTTTCGAATGGATGAGAAGGAGTCCCGATTGGCCGACTGGAGAGCGAATGCTCTCGATGTCAGCGACGACGGGGAAGCTCATCTCCTCGCCCCAGCCCGCGTCCAAAAGTCGGTGCACATAGGCGACCGGGCGCTTGCCGTCGATCATGACGACCGCAGGTGAACCCTCGAGGTCAAAACCGCTCCAGATATTCGAGCTCTTTGGTAACGAGATCGAGCGCTGCTTTCCGATCGGGCTCGACTCACCCTTTTCGAGTCGAAGGCGCTTTACGACCCCGCGCTGAGTTTTCGCGACTCCGAGAAACTCGGCGCCGCCATCCTCACGCTCAAAGACCGAGAACTCCGTGTAGGAATCTTCGCCGAGCCGAATCGCCGGGAGGAGATCGCCGTTGCGATTCTCAAACCACTGAAACCCCTTGTCTCGCGAGGTCCAGTCGATGAGATCTTCGTCGCCGTCCTTGTCGACGTCAGCGAACCACCAGTTACTGCGCGGTCCTTCGTTCTTCGGCGTCATCCATTCGGGGCGCCCGTCTTTGACGAGCGGAAAGCGCTGGATCCCTTCGGTCATCGATATCAGAAGCTCTCGACCCTGGGCGCTCTCGCGATAGAGCAGCGGGGGCGTCGTCTTGGCCAGTTCCCCGTCGACGAGATCTCGCTCGTAGAATTTCTTCCAGCTTCCGTCGACCTGACGATAGAAGACGAGTTGGGGAGGAGAGAGCAGCAGAACCGCGATCTCCATGGTCCCATCGCCGTCGACGTCGACCGCCAGCGAAGCCGAAGGAATCGATTCGAGACCGATTTCGGTGCGTTTAAACTCGGGCGCCATCGGAAGAATATTGGGATCGTTCGGATCGTAATTGAATTCGTCGAGACGATTTCCTTTGACGAGCCACTCGATGATTTCAAGTCGACCCTTCGAGGCGTTGGTGACGAGAATCTCTTCACGTCCGTCGCCGTCGAGGTCGCTGAGAGTAAACTCCTTCACACGATTGTCGAGGTTGATGACGCGCAGCTCTTGCCATCCGTCAAAGTTTGGATCGACGAGAGAGTCGTCAGCGTCGGCTTGCTGAATCGAGACGAAGCTGACGGCGAGACAAGCAAAAACAAATCGGAGCGGTCCGAGACCGCTTTGCCAGGTTGGGGTCATAGATTCTCCGTGGAAAGGTCGACGATCGACCGCGGTCGTTTGGAACATTCGGCGTGCTAAAAAACGGCGGCCCCAGGTTGGTTGGGTTACAGCTGGTTGGGTTACAATCGGTTGGGTTGCAGTCGTTTGAGTTGCAGTCGGTCCGGTTGCCGTTAGCGGGTTCGCTTCGGCTGGAATCGTTGAAGACCGATCCCCAGCTCGCCTTCGACAATCAGCTCTTTTCGAGACTGAGAAAATGGAAGGGCGAAGCCGATTTCACTTCCTGGCGGAAATGATCGACGGTTGAGAACTCAAGCTAACGGCACTTCGTGGGCGTCATTCCGTGGATAGCACTGCGTTGACAGCACCGGGGCTAACTGAAATCAACCAACCCGAGCCACTATTTAAGTCGCACCAACCAAGTACTATAGCTACAACGAAGATCGAGCTAAAGGGAGCTCTCGAGCTGGGACGGGGATGATTTGCGGCGATCTCAATCGGCCCTCCTAAGGGGTCGCTCTGAGCTGTTCTTACGTCGGCGAGAGTTTCAGCCCGCTGCTGTCGACGGAACACCCGCCGGCGGCAATTAAGCTGAGGTCTTGTGGGGAGAAGGGTGGCCTAAAACTCCGACGAGAACGAGTCTCGGCGGCCTCTTAAGGACCAAAGGCGGCTTCGGCTTCGGCTTCGAGCGCGGCGAGTCCCTCCAGTAGCTCCCGTCGAGGGATCCAAGGCCGACCTCGAGTGGCCAGGGCGGTTTTGATCAGAGAGATATCGGCTACCGAATGCTCGATGTCGCCTTCGCGACTCGCGTCGTATTGGGGATCACCCTCGACTTCCGATTGAGCCATCACGAGGCGGGCCAGCTCTTCGATCGACGTCGAGTAGCCTGAGCCGACGTTATAGGCCGCCCCAGCCCATTTTCCCGGGGCGTCGAGAACAAGGGCGATGAGCTCGACGAGATCGTCGAGGTGGAGAAAGTCGCGAGTCTGCTGCCCCGATCCGTAGATCGTCGGCCGTCCCCCGCCGCGGCAGGCAGCTTGGAACGCAGGTATCGCAGCCGCGTAACTCCCGCCGGCACGCTGTCCCGGTCCGTAAATATTGAAGAAGCGCAGCGAGACGGGGTCGAAGCCTCGAGCCGCCACTCCGCGTAGAAAACCTTCGGCGGCGAGTTTCTGAACGCCGTAGGGCGAGAGGGGCCGTTTGGGGGCATCCTCTGCGATCGGGATTCCCGTTTGGTGGCCGTAGACGGCCGAGGAGCTCGCGAATATCAGACGTTTACAGCTGGCCTCGATCGCTGCTTGAGTCAGGGTGACGGTGCCGTCGTAGTTGACGGAGTGAGTCCCGGCCGGATCTTCGACCGAGCCGAGAACCGAGGGGTTGGCTGCGAGGTGGACGATGTGAGAATGCCCCGGAAGCAGTTCGCGCAGCAAGGCTGTGTCACGGATATCTCCGACGACGAGGTCGATCTTGAGGCCCGTTAGCGCTTCGCGGCGACCTTGAGAGAGGTCGTCGAGGACCGTGATCGGGGCCGTCTCGATTTCCGAGAGGTAGTGCACCAGTCGACTTCCGATAAAGCCGGCGCCGCCGGTGATGAGTATCGCTCTGTCCATCTCTGGACAGGTCGGCTCCTACTCGCGATCGCTTGAGCGATCTCGGGCTCCAATTTCTGGCCTTCGGCTCAAGCCGTGGCTTCAGGTCGCAATAGGGTGACCTTCTCAGGCTCGGGGATGAGACCGCTTGGAGCCCGCCAAACTCGACCCAACTATCTTATGAGTTGAGCCCGAAGAGTTGAGTCGTGTTGTCGAGGGCGGCCTCGAAAAGCTCTGAGGGGGTCAGGTCGAGCACCTCAGCCAACACCTGAGCAGTGTGCGGTAGATAGGCGGGTTCGTTGCGTTTGCCGCGTACGGCCTGGGCGGCGAGAAAGGGCGAATCGGTTTCGAGCAGGATTCTCTCGAGGGGTGCTTCGGCTGCGACTTCGCGAAGTTCCTCGGCTTTGGGGAATGTGACATTTCCCGCAAAAGAAACGAACCAGCCGACCGCGGGCGCGCGACCGAGCTCCTCTCGATTTCCACCGAAGCAGTGAAACACCCCTCGAACCCGACCCGAGTACTCCTCGACCACCGAGAGTGTTTGGGGCCAGGCCTCGCGGCAGTGAATCACGACGGGAAGCTCGAGCCTCGCCGCGAGGTCGAGCTGGGCGCGGAAGGCGGCTTCTTGTTTTTCGGGGGTGGCGTCGTCCCAGTAAAAATCAAAGCCGATCTCCCCGATCGCGACGATCGACTTCTCGCGCCCCAGTCGCTCGATCGTCTCGATGAAACTCCTCAGAGCTTCGGCTGGAACTTGCGAAGAGGTCGGATGGAGCCCGGCGGTTGCGTAGCAAAAGTTCGGGTAACGTCGAGCCAGCCCGAGCGCGCGATCGGTCGAGTCGGGGTCGATTCCGATGTTGATCACGCCGATGCAGCCGGCGTCTTGAGCCCGCGTCAGCACGTCGTCGAGGTCCTCAGCGTACTTGTCGAAATAGAGGTGGGCGTGTGAGTCGATGTATCGAAGCGGGTTCATGGTCTTTACAGTTCTGACTTTGAGAAGGTGGAAGCTTCACGAATCGAACGAGAGCAGCCCGCCCGAAAAGTCACTCCGGTTGAGGTCGGCGATAAAGTCATTCCGGTTGAAGCCGGGGCGCGTGAAGCAAGGCTGCCGTTTGCCGAGAGCACCGATACCACGCCCGCCCGCGGTGCACTTCACCGCGCAAATCTCAAACTGCCTCAAGTCGCAAGCACATTTTAGCGGGCTGCATGCCTGCCGGTTCGAGAGGTCTGCGGTTTCCGGTGTCAAGATCTTCTATTAAGACCAGCGCCGAGACGTGGTAAAGAGATGTCGGAGATTCTCTTTGCTCTTCCAAACAGTTTCTTGATCCCAACCCGACCGGGGCTTACTTTTGCCGGATCGCTGCTTGCTCGAGAAAGCCATTTCGGTTGGAGCCCAGGGTCGCTGGCGCCCACGAATTTGCCGCCCGTTGAGAAACGCCTTACAGTTGACAGTTGGTATCGAGTCAGCCGTTACAGTCCACTAGTGACCTTTTGGCTCGAGATGGTAGCCTTTTTACGCGCGTCACACCGGTCAGAAGCTCGGCCTCGACCGCTACCGCGCGTCAGTCGCCGCGAGTCCGTCCGATTGGTTAGTGAGAGATGTTCAGGCAGTTTTTTCTCTATGCAACGCGATAAGATCAAGCTTCTCGAATCGACTAGTTCGACTGACTTCGCTGGACTCGAGCTACAAGCAGCGAGTTTTGGAGTAGCGAGTTTTGGAGCAGCGAGCTTTGGGCCAGCGAGCTTTGGGGTTGGGGGTTCCGATCCCAGCCTGGAGGAAGAGAGCGCGGTCGACGTCGAAGTTCTCGGTCAGCTCGATCGTCTCTGGAACGTCATCGTTTGGAATGATCCGATCAACCTCATGTCTTACGTTACCTACGTCTTTCAGAAGCTCTTCGGCTACAGCCTCGACAAAGCGCGCAAGCTGATGCTCGAGGTCCACCAAGAGGGAAAGTCGGTCGTTGCCACCGTCGAGCGCGAGCGGGCTGAGATCTTTGTCTCGAAGCTCCACGCTTTTGGACTTCAAGCCACGTTAGAGAAGACTTCCTGATGCTCGCAGTTGAGCGGACCCGTTCCGGCGATTATTCCCTCTCGATGCCGTTTCCAGTCTTGCTCAGCTTGCAAGAGCTCCCCGAATTTCTGAATCAAGTCCTGACCTCCCCGACCAAGAGCAAACTTCTCGAGCGTCTCTTTCCCCCCGCTTACGAAGATAGCGAATGCGAAGCGGAGTACCGGGGTCTCCTCGCCGAAGACCTTGTCTCGAGTAAGCGCGAGGCGATGAGTGCCTACGAAAACGTGCTCGAGGCGTCCGAGATCGATCTACCCAATGCCGTTCTGACGATCCCGTCTGAGTCCTTCGACCTCTTTCTCTCATTTATCAATGACGTACGAGTCTTGCTCGGAATCGAACTCGATATAACTCAAGAGGGCTGGGGCGAGACGATGCCGTCTGAGCACCCCGAAGGCGAGAAGCTCCTTCTCTTGCACCTGCTGACTTACCTCGAACAACAACTCCTCGAGGCGACCGGCCTCGTCGAGTTCGAAGAGGATTTTGATCCCGAACTGGGTCCCGAATCCAACAGTTTCGACGAGACTGAGTGGGAATAGTCCTCGGCGGGTTGCGCACTTCAGTAAGTGATCCCTCGCGAACGGCTTAGCAGGATTCAATCCTTTGCATCGTAGGTCGCCGTCGCTAACATGCCCTAGACATCGCTGGTGCCTGTCAATTTTTTCAGCGATCCATCAGCCGCTCGCCGCGCTCGCCAAAGACCGCCAAGTCGATCCCGGAAATTCGATCTTGATCGTAAATTAGCGTCTTTGGGCAATTCTGCTCCTCTCACGGTTTGCCCTGAGATCAACCGAGCAGCCGGCTCAATCCATTTGAGGCCCATTTGAGGCTGGTGAGAGTGGTGAGGCTGGGCGCCTTGCCACTGAGGTTTGCCGAGGCCATTTGCGACGGGCCGCGGCCCCGGCGCTCCAACCTCTCCGACCTCACTGGCAAGCACCTTGAGTAGGCTGCTTGGTCGAGACGCGATCGATCGAGACCGACCGAAGGACTCGAGGTCAGGATCTCGGATGCTCAAGCGACGACTCGATCCCTTAGAAATCGCTCCAGGGCCGGCTCCCTCTTCGCTTCGTTCCGCGTCGCGCTGGACCTCTCTCTGGCAACGCCTCCGCCGTAAGCTGCTGCGCGTCCCGCCTCCCGAACCCACGCTTCCGCCCTTTGAGGGCTTGCTTTCACAGGAGTCCGCGTTCGTCTGGCGCTACGATCTGAGCTCGCGTCAATTCACCTACTTGAGCTACCGCGAGTCTTCACTCTGCGGTTACCCCGTCGACGACTGGTTCCAACCGGGCTTTTGGGCCCAGTCACTCGCACCCCACGAAGCAGCGGTGCGGGAACTCCTATCGCGCACTTCGAGCTGGCCGACCTTCTTGAGCTTTGACTTTGTCTTCGCCGACGGTTTGATCCGGCGCGCTCGCGACTTCATCCTCGAAGGTCCCCAGTCGGAACAACCGGTCGCGACCGGGGTCCGGATCTTCTCTGACTCAACCCTCTCGAGCCTTCCCGAGATCTCGACCGTCCGCATGGAAGCGCTCGCCACGTTTGCCCGCGGGCTCGCCCACAACGTCAACGATGTCCTCACGACTATCATGGGTCAGGTGCACCGGCTGGAGCGCGAAGAGGATGCTCAGGAAGCGATTCAGAAGATCAGCAGTGCCACTCGGCAGGCGCAGAAGCTCACTCGCCAACTCCTCGCTTTCGGTCGGGAAGGGAGTGTCTGTCCGCGTCTCGTTGAGATCAATCAGCGCTTCCGTGATCTCAAGCCGGTGATCGAATCGACCCTCGGGGCCCGAGTCAGTGTGGATTACCAGCTTTCAGGTGAACCGCTGCCGATCCTTGCAGATCCCGGTCAGCTCGAGTCGATGATCCTCAACTTGGTGCGGAACTCCCGCGAGGCGATGCCTCAGGGCGGGCGATTTTACGTGCGGACTCGACCGGTCCAGCACTACGCCGAAGTGATGATCGAGGATAGCGGCGAAGGCATCGCCCCCGATGATCTTCCCCGAATCTTTGAACCGTATTTCACCACCAAGAAGTACGCGGTCGGGGCGGGGCTCGGACTCTCGATGGTCTACGGTACGGTCAAGCAGCTGCGCGGAAAGATCTCGGTCACAAGTGCAGATGGCGAGGGCGCTCGCTTTATCTTGACGCTGCCGATCGCGCCCAGCGCATCGACAGATTCGCAAAACGCCGACCGAGAAGTCACCGCACCGCCCCCACAACCGCACGGCCCCGTCGAGCCGTTACCCACTGAACCGAAGTCACCCTTTGGTAAGCGGACGATTCTCGTCTGCGAAGATACCACGGAGGTTCGCGAAGTGATCCGCAGCCTCCTCGAGCGCGAGGGCTACGACGTGCTCATCGCTCAGGACGGTGCGCATGGACTACTTCTGGCCGGGCAATCTTCTCGCGGCATCGATCTTCTCTTGACCGATATCATGATGCCCGGAGTCACCGGCCCCGAGATCGCCTCTCAACTCGACGCCCAGTATCCCGAAGTTGCAGTGCTCTATATGTCGGGCTTGAGCCGCGTTGTGCTCAAAGCGCAACTCGGGGTGACCACGCTCGACCTGACTCCGCGTAACTTCATCGAGAAGCCCTTCCAGCCCGCGGAACTCCTCGCCAAGATTGCGACGCTGCTCGACGTCGTCCCCCGGGCGTAGCGGTGTGAAAGGGTCTCGTCGTGAGTGCTGGTAGTCTTCGAGGTGCCTGGTCGGCGGGTTGGATCTGGCGAGGTCCGGGGCGACTCGATCGATCGCAAGAACTGCGGGTCGAATCGGGCCGAATCGTGGCGATCGAGCCTCGACCCGGCGATCCCGCCACCTTGATCATCCCGGGGCTCGTCAACGCCCACACGCATCTCGATCTGACGATGCCGCGCAATTCCGGGGCACTCTCGGAGTCATTTACCGGTTGGCTGCTCAGCGTGCGCGAGCAGCGGCTCGAACTCGGTGAGGCGGGGCTACAACGCAATCGAATCCGCGGTATCGCCGAATCGCTGGCCGCGGGGACGACGCTAGTCTGCGACTTCGATACGAGCCGCGAAGAGCCCGACCACTTTGCCGGCCGCGCGATCCGTCGGCTAATCCTCAAAGAGGTCATCGACCTCAAGCGGGCGGCCTCGGCTTGGGACGAGCCCCTCAGACGCTTTCTCGCGGCGGGGTCTCAGGCCTCTCAACCGGAGCCGAGTCGCGAAGTCCGCGGCGTTGCTCCGCACGCTCCCTACACGGTGAGCCGGGCTCTCTTCGAGGATCTCTTTGCGCGAACCAATCAAAACGGCTTGATAGCGGCGACGCATCTCGCGGAGCAACCCTACGAACGCGAGTTCCTCTCCGACCGCACCGGTCCGTTCGCCGACTTCTTCAAGCAGCTCGGTCTCGACCCCGAAGGACTCGACCTGCCCGATCTCGACGCCCTCTCGCAACTCGGTTTGTCGCCAGCTGGTCCCCCTCTGCTACTCATTCATGGAAACTACTTGACCGACGCCGAGTGCCGGCGACTTCGAGCCTCGCGGGCTTCGGTCGTCTTCTGCCCCCAGAGTTTTCGCTGGTTTGGACACACCGCACCGAGCCTGAGGCGGCTTCGAGAGTCGGGGGTTCGAGTGATCTACGGAACTGACGGCAAGCTCAGTAGTGGGTCACTCTCGATGCTAGACGAACTCAAGGTTGCAAGCGAGCTCGACCCCGAGCTCCCCTTTGAGCACCATTTAGCTCGAGCGACCACCGAAGCGCACATCGCCCTCGCGGGTCGGTTTGGAAGCGGGAGGCTTGAGGTGGGCGAAGCGGCCGACTTCGTCTGCCTCAAGCTTCCGTCGCCGTGCTCTGACGAACGGGAGCTCTGGTCTCAGCTCTCTTCAGGCGAAGTTGCGGAAACAGTCATCGCCGGCATGACAGTTAATAAACCACTTTTGGGTTGAGGTTTTGAAGGTCGCTCGTCTCCCGTCAATCGGGGAGCATCGAGCCCTGTTCGATGAAGTTCTGGTGGAGTTCAAAGGCTCGGCTGAGGTTGTGGGGCATATGACCGAGTCGAGACGAGCTCACATAGTCGCGAAGATATTCGCGGTATTTGGGGTGCGCACAGTTATCGATGATGCAAGCCGCGCGCTCTTTGGGCCCGAGCCCTCGCAAATCCGCGAGCCCCTGTTCGGTGACGAGGACCTGTACCGAGTGTTCGGTGTGATCGACGTGGCTGACCATCGGCACCACCGCCGAGATGCGTCCCTCTTTCTGAACACTCGGAGCGACCAAGATCGAGAGATAACCGTTGCGAACAAAGTCCCCCGATCCCCCGATCCCGTTGACGATTTGCGAGCCGCAGACATGAGTAGAATTTGCATGTCCGTAAATGTCGAACTCGAGCACCGTGTTGATCGCGATGACACCGAGACGCCGGACCAGCCCCGGATTGTTTGAGATCTCTTGGGGCCTGAGCACAATTCGCGGGGCGAAGAAGTCCATCTCCTCGTAGAGCTCTTGCATCACATCGTCTGAGAGAAAGAGCGCGCTCGATGACGCGTCTCGGATCTTGCCCTCTCTCATCAGCGTGACGAGTGAGTCCTGGAAGACTTCGGTGTACATCGAGAAGGCCGGTATTTCCGGATGCGCACCGAGCTCGGCCATCACCGCATTGGAGACGTTACCGACGCCGGCTTGAAGTGGCAGGAATTCGGGGGGAATGCGACCGAGCTTGAGTTCGTCGAGCAGAAACTCGGTGATGTGCCCCGCGATTTTGAGGTGCTCCTCTTTTGGCGGCCCGAAGGGTGGGATCCCTTCGGGCTCATCGGTCTCGACGATGCCGACGATCGATTGCGGGTCGACTTGCACATGCGGTACGCCGATCCGATCCCTCGAGCTGTAGATCCTCACGCTCGACCGGCGGGGCGGTGGATCGAGCAGACAGATATCGTGCATCTCCCAGAGGCGCGGGGAGGGGTGCCGGTTTCGTTCGATGATGATCTTCTCGGCGTGCTTGGCGAGGCTCGGGGAGAGTCCGACCGAGGTGGTCAAGAAGATCCGACCGTCCGGGGTGACGTCGGTCGCTTCGAGAATCGCGCAATCGAGCCTTTTGATGAATCGGTAGTCGAGCATCTGCGGGACGTGGGAGAGGTGGAGATCGAGGAAGCTCGTCTCTTGCCGATTGATCGACTTCCGCAGCACCGGGTCGGATTGGTACGGGGCACGCCAGCGAATCGCACCGACCTCGGCGAGGGCGCGGTCGACCCCAGGTCCCGTCGAGGCCCCGGTCAGGATATCGAAGCGCATCGAACTTTGAGCAGCACGACTCGCGAGTGCGCGCCCGACTTTTTTGACCGAACCGGCCGCCGTAAAGCCCGAAAAGCCGAGCCGGGCGCCATCGGGGATGAGTTCCGCCGCCTCCTCGGCGGTCAGGGTCGGAAAGGACATTTTAGCTCCTCGTCACTCGGGTCACTCTGCCCGAATCTCCATTATCCTCGATTGGATAGAAATGTGACCTTCCGCGGTCGGCACGAGTCACTGGTCACTGGTCGAGAGTCCAGTACTCGCGCAGAACCGCCTCGGCCGGTTTCCCCTGGGGCGTAAAGTCGTGTCGAAACTTGTGCCCGGGCTCGGGACGTGCGAGCCAGTTCCACCAGTAGAGTCCCGCGAACCATGGTTTCGTGGTGAAGACTTCGAGTATCGCACGGTAGGCGCGCGCCTGCAGGTCGTAGTCGGGAGGAGACCCCGGTTCGGGCCAAACCCAGGGTTTATGACAGGCTCCCGGGGTCGACTTGAAGCCGACTTCGGTCAAGAGAATCGGTTTCCCGTAGAGTTCGGCGAGGGCGGCGAGGTTGGCCGCTGGAGCTTCGAGTCCGCGGCGAAGCTCGTCGAGGCTGGGTGAGTCGATGTCTGATATCGGGAAGAAAAACTGAACTCCGATGTAGTCGACGAGATCCCAAAAGCCGACCTCCGTGAATTCCTCGTACCAGTTAGCGGCATAGGTCAACTCCCCTCGGTAGATGCTTCGTACTTCGGAAATTAGATCTCGCCAACGGTCTGGGGAACTCGTGATCATCCCGCGCAGCTCGACTCCGAGACAGAGGATCTCAATCTGCTCTTCCGCGGCAAGCCGGGCCGCAAAATGGATAAACGAGCGGTACCCGGCCCACCAGATCTCGGCTCGCACGGGATCTTCAAACCGGATCACCCCGCGCCATTCCTTCTCGGTCAAACGGTCGAGCATGACGTGGGGCTTGAGCATCACCCGGAGGCCGAGCGCGTGCGCATCGCGGACGGTCCTGCGGATGGCACTGACACTCTCCCCGCCCGGAAGTTCGACGTCGAATTCGAGCTCCGGGTCTTTGACCGTTCGCTGACGGACCGGCAGGCGCAGCGAAACGGCGTTGGCCCCGATTCGTCGAGCTTTGAGAAGTGACTTCGCGCACGCGGCCGAGCCGTATCCCTGCGAGCCGAGGTCATCTTCGAGGTGGAGCAGCGAGATGCCTCGCACCGGCCCCTCGGGGCGCGGGTCGAGGAGGTCTGAGAGGGGGCCCCGCTCGCCGAGTCTGGCGAGTCCGAGCGGACCCGTCGGGTCGTGGGGCCACCGCCTGGAGAGTTGCTCGTAGAGGGAGCGCGCCTCGACTCGGCGACCGAGCTCTTCGAGGCTCCAGGCCCAGAGTGCGAGCCCTTCGGCATCGTCTTCGAGCTCGCTCACGTAGTATTCGGCGAGCCGGGCCGCCCGTTCAAAGTCACCGGTGAGAAAAGCTTTACGAGTGGCAAGCCGGAGCGAATGAGGGTGGTCCCAAGAGAAAGCGGTGGCTTGATCGATCAGTCTCAAAGCTTCGCGAACTTCACCCTGGGCAATCTGGTCTGAGGCCTGCCTCGAGAGGTAGCCCGAGATCCCGTAGCTCATCCCCTGGTAGAGAGCGTAGGTGAGGATGAGGCCGACGATGGTGACGGCCACCAGCCCCAACCGAAACTTGAAGGTGCTACCGGCGAGGCTCATCAGAACTCCTCGAGCGACGGCACTGTTTCGAGCCTAGCAGCCCGCCCGAAAACTGCTTTCGATGCGGGAGGTCGAGAATTCGAGCCCAGTGCCTCGGGCGAACCGAAGGCGTATTGGCCATACGTCGAGGTTCGCCGGGGGCGCTGGGCGAAGGAAGCTCGGCCTCCCGCGCGGAATGAGTTTTCGGGCGGGCTGCTAGTCGTCTCTGCCATGACACTGCGGAAATGTGAACCTCAACTCTCAGATGGGCTTTCGCGGGGTTGATCTCGATGTGGAGCATTGCTAACCTCCCCGCCTTCGATCGATTGGGACGGGCTAAAGATTAGCATAGCTCACCCGAATGACGACTCCAGCGGCCTTCTAGAATCTCGGCAGGTTCTCAGAAGATCCACCGGTAGTCCTGTTCGTTCTCCTCGCTCCTCGAAGCCAAGCTTTTCGATCACTCAAGTTGACCCGGCGTGGAGTCAAACTAGAGGCCCGGCCGAAAAAGTCAGAGTCGACGAGGGCGGCGCCCACGACGCTCGATTCGAGTTGCGAAAG
>CAYZYD010000035.1:0-13203 GCA_964482505.1 uncultured Planctomycetia bacterium
TGGTGTAACTATTTCCCGAAAGCACATTTTGTCGAGGCGTCCTGGGGTGCTTTAACATAAATTTAATTGTTGCAAGCTAGCGTACTAAACCGAAGTGGCGATGATTGATAGTCTTAGGGGATTAGAGATAGAAGGTTTTCGGCACGTTGGAAAGGCCTAGTTGGTCGGCTTTGATACACTTTTGAATTTCCAGAGTCGTGTTGCGTCAAAGCTCTGCACGATCTCTTCGAGACCTGATACGGCAGCCTTCCTCAACCTCCCCAGGGTCGCACTGAAGTGGTTTTGGTTCGGGCTTCTAGTCAGAATGCTCCCGTGTAGTAAAGTGTTAGTACTAAGAACTTTCCGCTAGAAACTTGTACGGTGACGCGAGCTCTCCTGGTTACGACTCTCCTATCGATGCTCGGCGGAGGATGGGGTTGCTCTTCCGCTTCGACGTCTCTCGAACCAACTCGAGGAGATTCGGGTGTCTCGAAAAGAACGGGAGCGACGACTCCCCTCCCCGAGGGAGGTCCCGTTGAAGGTCGTCGTGAGGGTCGAGTCAATCCAATCCATAGAGCGAATCCTGGTGGTTGGTGCGAAGTGAATTTAGGGGCACGGTTCGAACGCGGCCTTCTCCTCAGTCCCGTGACGATCAAGGTAAAGTCGGAGAGCGGCCTCAAACCCGAACAAGTTCTCGCCGCTTGGCAGTCGAACGCGACATTCCTCGATGCGCGTGATTTCGCGATCCGATGTCAGAATCGTGTCCCAGTGAAGTCGCGCCGTCACTCTTATCGCCGAGACGATACCGACTATTTCGCGCGCGGGGGGCTCACCTGCGAAAGTTTCGAAGAGACATTTTGGCTTCCCGAGCGTGCCATCATGACTGCCCTTCTCGGACGTTGGCGAAACCGGTCTCCGCAGGGGCCGCGCGTGTTGCGCCTCGACACCGACGGCACCTACACTGAGATCTACCACTCGAGCGGGCAGGAGACTCGCGATCGTCTCGAGGAGGGGAGCTACTGGGTCGACGGGGAGATTATCGGTTTTCGGTCCGAGCGCCGCAAGACGGTTACGTTTTGGCGCTTCTCGCTAAAAGAGGATCTGCTCAAGCTCGTCCACGACGGCTATGGAGATTTTCGGTCCGTGCGCCAGTACCAGCGGATCGGCTCTTCGAGGCCCTGATCCAAGCAGCCGAGATTTCGAGACCAGTGCCCCCGGCTTCGAGGTTTCGCCGTGGGGGCGGGCTGGGCGAAGGTACTTCGGCCTCCTGCGCGAATGAGTTTTCAGGCTAGACGCCGCATGATTCATGAGCCCGCTACTCCGAAGCGGTCAGGCGTCTGTTGACGGCTTCGGAGTCGCGGGCTCATGAATCATGCGCGCTAAAGACTCAACCCTTCAGATTTATTCCAACCCGCGTCGATCTTCAGTTGAACCCAAGAGTTCTACTGAAGGGAAGTGCATGGCGTTATCAGAACCAAAGGCGGGCTGGCCGGCGCCAAAGCTCGTGGCGGAAATCGGGTGCAATCACTGTGGCCGTATGGATATCGCTCACGAGCTCATCGAGATCGCCAGCGACGCCGGCGCTCAGTACGTCAAGTTTCAGAAGCGAACGGTGTCTGAGCTGCTCTCCCCCGAGCAGTACGACGCGCCGCACCCCAATCCGCGCAATTCCTACGGGGAGAGCTACGGGGAACACCGCGAATTCCTCGAGCTGGAGCCCTCACAGCATCTCGAGCTCAAACAGCACTGTGAAGAGCTCGGAGTCGAATACTCGACTTCGGTCTGGGATGTCACCTCGGCTCGGCAGATGGTCGCGCTCGATCCTCGCAGACTCAAAGTCCCTTCAGCTACTAACAACAACCCAGCGCTCCTCAAGGTGCTCCGCGACGAGTATGACGGCGAGGTGCACGTGTCGCTCGGCATGACGACTCAACCCGAAGAGGAGGCGATCATCGAGCTGTTCGAGGAGACCGGCGCCGCCAAGTCGCGGCTCGTTCTCTACGCTTGTACTTCGGGTTATCCGGTTCCGTTCGAAGATGTCTGTCTATTAGAGATCTTGCGGCTCTCTCGCCTCTACGAAAACCGAGTCCGTTCGATCGGATTTTCAGGCCATCACCTCGGAATCGCTGTCGACGTCGCCGCGTATACCCTCGGTGCGGAGTGGATCGAACGGCATTTCACTAAAGATCGCACGTGGAAGGGGACCGACCACGCGGCCTCGCTCGAAGAGCCCGGCCTCCGCAAACTCCGTCGAGACCTCGAGGCGACGCAAGCAGCGATGACCTACAAGTCGGACGAGCTCCTCGAAATCGAAAAGCCCCAGCGCGAGAAGCTCAAACACGATCCCCGTCACGATCTCACCAAAGGGTAGTTCGATGACGGTTTGGGCCCTGGTGCCGGCTCGGGGAGGAAGTGTCGGGATCCCCGGTAAGAACACTCGGTCCTTTTGCGGTCGTCCCTTGATCAGTTGGTCGCTAGCGGCCCTCGAAGAGGCGGAACACGTTGAGCGCGTCGTCGTCGCCACCGATTGCGAAGTGATCGCGCAGGTCGTCGAAGATCTCGGACTCGAAAAGCCGAGTCTCTATTGGCGCCTCCCCGAAAACGCGACGGCGAAGGCTTCGACCGAAAGTGTCTGCCTTGAGTATCTCCAAGCGCACGCTGCTCAGGTGAAAGACGACGACCTCTTCCTTCTAGTCCAAGCGACCACGCCTTACACGAGAGGTTGTGAATTCGACGCCGCGATCGAACAGTACCTGAGAAGCGAAGTCGATTCGCTTCTCTCGGTGGTCCGCTTTCGTCGATTCCTTTGGTCCGCGGAAGGAGCTCCGCTCAACTACGACTACCGTGCTCGACCTCGGCGACAGGAGCTCCCGGGGAGCTGGCTCGAAAACGGGGCGTTTTATCTCACTCGCGCGGGCGCCTTCCGTCGGGATCGCATGCGGCTCGGGGGCGAGATTGGGCTCTTTGAAATGGCTGAGTTTACGAGCGTTCAACTCGACGAGCCCGACGATTGGATCGTCGCCGAAGCCTTGATGCGGCGCCACATCCTCGAAGTTGCGAGGCGGGACAACCATTCGAGTTTGTCCATGGGCGATCGAGCGACCGAGTCTTAGGAGGTTCGCGATGACCGAGTGGCTCCACGCGATCAAACGCCGTCTCCTCAAGTCTCCCGTTATGACGCGACTCCTGCGGGTAATCCTCAATCCCTATCTCTCCCGCCAATTGAGTCGACTCGAGAGCATCGGCTCAAAGAGCGAAGACGACTATCAATCCAATCCGTCGGTACCACCGGTCGTAGTGATTCTCGCCTTTCGTCACTGGGCGGTTCACCGAGCTTGGGAGACGGTCTTGAGCAAATCATTGCGCCAGCGGGGGGCGCGAGTGGTTTGGGTAACCTGCGATCGACTTGTAAGCCGTTGTGACTCCATGCTGCCGGGTCGCCGTGAGCCTGGGCTCTGTAGCCATTGCGTCTCTTTCAACCGAAGCGCGGCTCGCCGGGCCGGGGTCGAACAGGTGTCGCTTCCGAGCTTACTCAGTGAGGCTGAGAAACGCGGCGAGTTTGATGGTTTGCAATCGCCGCAGGACGCAGGCCTCAAAGCGCAGGCGATCGCGAGCTTCCAGCGACTGCTCGGTTCAATTCGACTCGATCTCGATCGACTCGAGTCGGGTGACGAAGTGATCTGGCGTGAACTGCTAGACAGTGCGCGAACCGTCCAGCGGGTGGCCGATCGGCTTTGGGATAGAACCCAGCCGTCGGCGGTCATCGCACTCAACGGGAAGTTTTTTGCCGAAGCAATTCTGGTCGACTCGGCTCGCGAGCGAGGAATCCCGACCTGGTGCTACGAGCGCGGCAACATCCGGAACACAATCGTCGTAGCGCGGGATCGTCCTGCGATACCCTTTGCGACCGAATCGATACTCGAATCGCTCGGAGACGAACCGCTGACGCAGGCCGAGTCTGTTCGGCTGCGCACTTACCTCAACCGGCGACCTGAGGTCGGTAACGGTCAGGTCAAATTCCATTTGAAGCGATCGACGCGCACCCAAAGCCCTGCTGGTGACGATCGGCCGATCGTTGCGCTCTTTACCAATCTAGTCTGGGACTCGGCCGTCGCCGGCGAAGACACGATTTTTGAGAATATGATCGAATGGATTATCAAGACGATCGAATGGACTACTCCTGAAAGGACGAGTCCTGCGGCTCCGCGTCTCGTTATCCGTGTTCACCCCGCCGAAGAGCGGGTGTATTGGCATCCGACCCGAACCAAAGTGGTGGA
The DNA here is from genome assembly GCA_964482505.1 of uncultured Planctomycetia bacterium. Lineage (GTDB taxonomy): Bacteria > Planctomycetota > UBA8108 > UBA1146 > JAJFFE01 > CAYZYD01. The sequence goes on from CAYZYD010000035.1 coordinate 4,257, forward strand.
GGCGGTCAACGCGCACTTTACCGGCGGACTACCCGAACATGTCGAGCTCGTGGGGCCCCTCGATGAAGTCGACAGTTACGCTCTGGTCGAAGCAGCGGCTCTCGTCTTGGTCTATGCCAGTACGGTCGGTCTCGAGGCCGCGGTTCGGGGAAAACCGGTGATTGTCTCGGCGAATTCGCATTACCGCGCCGCTCCTTTTGTTTACGCGCCCGACTCGGTCGAAGAGTACCGCGACTATCTCGAGGAATGGCCTTGTCCGAGACCCAGCCAAGTCGAGCTCGCTGAGCGCTATCTCTACCGACTCTACTTTGAACATATGATCCCGGTCCCTGGAGTCGATGAGACGCCCTACGGTTTTCGCGCTTCGAACGCGAACGCCCCGGCGGAAGCACTCGAGGAGTGGCTCGACGAAGTGATCGCCGCCACTCGCACCGTCGAGGCGGGGGTCTGATGGGGTCCGCTTCCGAATCTGTCGTCGGACGTCTCGGTCGCTACGCCTCGGCCAACCTCGGTTATGGCGCGGTGAATACGATCAGCGGAGCCCTGATCGCTGGTCTTCTCTACCGACTGCTCGGCGACGACTTCGCGGTCTACGCACTTGTGACGACGAGTGCCCTCTACCTCAATCCGCTCGACGACAGTTTGGGTCTCTTTCTCGTCACTCGGATAGCCAAGAGGAGTGACGATACGGAGCGAGAGGCGCGAGCGGCAGCTCACCTGGCCATGTTGTCGACAGGCCTCTTCGCGATCGGGCTCGGGTTCGCGATCTTTCTGCTGTTTGCCGATGATACTCGCCGCGCGGAATGGGGTGTGCTCTCGGGAGTTCTCGCCGTGACCTATGCCCTCGCGGGCTGGCGGGCTCGGGTTTGTGAGGGCCGAGAGCACTATCTCAAGTTACGAGCTCTGCAGTCCGTCATAGCGGTGATCAAACTGACCGCGGTGGCCGTGCTGGCCGCCTTGGAGGTCGACCGAGTCGGTGTTTATCTCAGCCTCTTCGCCGTCCTCTACGCCGGTCAAGCGGCCCTTCTTACCGACCGATCTCTTTGGACCTTTCAGACCTCAACTCAGAAACCCACGGCTCGCGACTACGCTCGCGTGATCGCGTTTGTCCGTCCCTTCCTCGTCGCAAAGGGAACCGCAATCGCATCCTACCGGATCGACCTCTGGCTGATTCAAATCATCCTGGGAACCTCGGCGACTTCGGCCTATGCGGCTGCCGAAGCCGTAGCGCGGGTTGCGCAGCAGAGCCTCGAAGTGGTCAAGGGGGCGCTGATTCCGATCGCGACTCGCCTCTCCGGTCATGGAGAGAATGACCGCGATCTACTGCTCGTCGCGGGGCGCGCGAGCTTCTTAGTTGCGGGGGGGCTCTCGGTGATGATCTTTGCGAGTCTCGAACCGCTGCTGCGCATTTGGTTCGGAGAAGTCGACACCCTGACTCGCTGGGCCGCCTCGTTTCTGCTGATCTTCGTGGTTTCGACGGCGCTTCGCTCGGCGACTCAGGCGGTCGTAGCGAGCCGCGATCAGTTTGGAATCTTCACATCTTCGTTCGCCGTCGCCGGACTTCTCAACCTGGGACTCAGTCTGATCCTGATCTTTACAGTTGGCGCTTGGGGGGCTGCCCTCGGGACTGCGCTCGCCGGTCTCTACCTGCTGATCGTCAACAGTCGACAGGTTGAACGACTCTTCTCTCTTGAAAGCTCATTCCTTACGCGGCGGCTGATCCTCCCGGCAATCGCCGTAGCGGGACTCGGTATGTCGATCCGTTGGGTGCCGTGGCACCTCGTCGGTCTTCCCTGGCTTGAGCTCATCCTGGCGGCCGCGGCGAGTTGGACCGTCTTCTTTGGCGCTTTTGCTTTCTTCCTGCTCACCCCGAGTGAGCGTGATTTGCTCAATCGACGCGGATCTCTCGCGGTGTCACCAACGTCGGATGGCCGAGGAGAGAACACGGTCGAGCTGGGTTCGAACTCTCAATCTTCTCAATATCCGGGCGAAGGGCGGTCTTGAAATGGCGATTCAGTGTCTGCACGTCGCAACGCACGGGCACAATATCGGGGACGGGGCGCTCGTGGCCGGCATCCACCGGACATTGCGCGAGGATCTCTCCGAAGAGATCGTCTTTACGCCATATGACGTTCTCGAGAAAAAGTTACGTCGCGAATTCGCGATGTTCTCAAGATCCGAACTCGACGAGGTGCAGGCGAAGTTCGATCTTATTCTCGTCGGCGGGGGAGGGATGATCGAAGGAGGTCCCCGAAACCATCTGAGCGGTATCAACTTCAACTTCGATCCCGACCTGCTCGACCATTTGCGTATCCCCATGGTTTTTTACGCGCTCGGGTTTAACCAATTTCGACGGAGCTTCTTCTTTCACAAGAGCGCGCTCGAGAAGTTACTCGCTCAAGTGGAGGCGCGCGGGTTGTTATTCTCGGTGCGCAACGATCGGTCCAAGGAGCGACTCGAGCGGCTTGTCGGGGAAGTACCCTTCGTCGACACGATCCCCGACCCCGGACTCTTTGTACCCCCGGCGACCCGGCCCGTGCCTGAGCTCAAACCCGGAGTTCCCAACCTCGTGTTGCAGCTCGCGGGAGACAGGGCTAGGCAGCGCTTTGGGGGACCCCTGGCGCGAATCGCCCAACGGTTACGCGGTGAGGAGTTCTTTAGAAATCTAGCCCGGATTGTCGAGACTTGGGTTCTCGATGAGGGCTATCACGTCATTCTCTGTCCCCACTTAATGACCGATTGGGACATGTACTCCCGACTTCTCGATCAGCTCTCGCCGCGCGTCATGAGGAGCGGTCTCACCTCGAGCTCGATCTTGGTCGGGTCCCAGAACGCGGGGGCCTTCTTTGAACTCTATCGTCGTGCCGATGTCGTGGTGGGGATGCGTGGCCACAGTTCGATCTGCGCTGTCGGCGTCGGTACACCTTTTGTCGGTATTGGGAGTCACGACAAAGTCGCCGGGTTCCTCGACGAGATGGAGCTCAGCGATTGGTGCGTCGACCTCAACCGCGATCCCAAGTTGGAATCGCTCGCCGATCGAGTTGGGCAGGCTCTCAATCAACCAGAGTCACTGCGGTCCAGCCTCAGAGACCGCAATCGAGTCTGGAGGGAGCGGGCACGGGAATTCCATTCGCGCATCGCGACTCAGATCGGGGTGACTCCGTGCAACGCGTAACAGAGTGTCCGGTCTGCCGAGCGAGCGAGTCGACGCTCGTCACTCGGCGCGGCCGAGACTTCGGTCCCGAGCAAGCAATTTACGCTTGTCACGATTGCACAGCGTTCTATCTCTCACCACGCTACAGCGAAACGGAACTCGCCGAGTTCTACGCGGGCGATTATTCGCGGCGTTATCGGGGTCAGGAAGAGCCCGAGGCAGCGGGTATCGCCTGGCGAGATCGAATCGCCGCCGAGCGGTTTGCGCAACTTCGGGAGTGGGGAGCGCTACCAAGCCAGGGGGAGCGCTTGCTCGAACTCGGCTGCGGGGCGGGCAACTTCCTCAAGCTTTGCACTGAGGTCGGGGTAGACGCCTACGGAATCGAGCCGAGCCAGGGCTACGCGGGTTATGCGATCCGTCAGGGTCTCCCGGTCGAAGTGGGTTCGTTTCCCGAGCGCTCCGGACCCTATCCAAGTTACCACGCGATCGCACTCTTTCACGTCCTCGAGCATCTCCCCGATCCTCGGGAGAGTCTGCAGCAGATCCGCGATCGACTCGAGCCCGGGGGCCGTCTCTTTGTCGAAGTCCCAGAACTCAGCCGCGCACTCGGCTGGAGATTTAGCGAGCGTTACTTTCACGCTCCCCATCTCGTCGACTACACCGACCACTCGCTTCGAAGGCTACTTCTCGAGGCCGGGTTCCGGCCAACTCACGAAGTCTACGGTCCGAAGCAGCGGCGTCACCATCTGTTGATCGTGTCAGAGAAGGCGGAGTCTGCGATTGTGCTTGAACCCGACCGTTCGGTGCTCAAGAGAGTGCGCCGCTGGATCAAGATCGCCCGAGTGACGCGGCCTCTCTACGTGGCATTACGCGAAGCTCGCGGGTGGCTGCGGGTGACCCTACCGCACAAAAAATAAGCCGGGCTGTTACAGCCCGGCTTCGTTGCGCTCGTTGATCTTTGTTCGTTACGGCAGCCTACTGAGTAGCGGTAACGTTGTACCGAACGCCCTTACCCTTGACTCTGGCGTCGATCTCTTTCCAGAGGAAGTAGTTGGTGGTGGTCACGTGCCAGCGCGGAGCCATGATCGCATCGGCTCCCGGGGTCGACTCGATGGCATTGTAGAGAGCCGCAGATTCGACGGCATTTTGAGCACCGCCGCCACCGCCAAAGATGGCGCGGATCGGGGCGAGGAGCGTCGAAAAGAAGCCCCCTCCGTCGCCTCCGGACGGGTTGGCTCCACCGTGAACGATACCCCGCTTATTTTCGACACCGACGGGGAAAAATCCGAGAATAACGATACCGCTCGACTCACCCGTGCGCTGGGGCAGGATGTCGTAGGTACCGGTTGTGCTCAGGGCCTGTGAGTTCGGAAAGTGTTGACCGAGTCGTGATCGGTCGAGAGCACAGCCCGAAGCGAAGAGAATCAGCGAAGCGCTGATCGTGAGAGCTGCAATTCGAAGCATGGGTAGAACCTCCCTTTCCGGGGAATTTATTCGACGCTAATTGCGCGTAAAGAAAGCTGCTCTCCTCGGTGTCGTCGCCGATCGCGGAAAAGCAAATTTCCGAAGTCGAGACGAAGCGGCACGAAAGCAGGCTAAGGACAAGGGCGGCGAGCAAGTTGGGGTAGTTGGGTGACCTCGGCGGCCGGCTATTGCTTTAAGGGGCACTGCCAAAAGCAGCCCTACTGTCAGAAGCAGAACTGCCAGGAAGACTGCAACCGATCGACCGCAAATCTACAAACTCGCCTAACTCGTTATCAAGGCGGGGATTCCGATTGCTACTAGGCATTTTTTGGGTGATAAGGCAATCTGAGACGGTTGTCAACGTCAATTATGTCGCGACTTTAGCTCCGCTGGGCACTCTGAGACTCGTCGCAGGCAGGCTGCACTCAGGCAGTTTGGGCTTTAGGGAGGTCGGGCTGAGAGAGATGCAGTGCAGATCGAAGCGTTGACCGGAGATGAGCTCGAGGCAAAGATCCCTGCCCTCACCCAGCTTCGGATCGAGGTCTTTCGGGACTACCCCTATCTTTACGAAGGGACGCTCGAATACGAGGCGGGTTACCTGCGCAAGTTCACTGCGGCACGCGGCGCGGTTATCGTCTGTGTGTCCGAAGGTGAAGAGGTGGTCGGGGTTTCGACGGGAGCCCCTTTGGCGACCCAGCTCGAGGAGTTTCGCTCGCCGTTTCAAGATCTTGAAATTCGCGAAGCCGAGGTCTTCTACTGTGGTGAGTCCGTCTTGAGGTCCGAATACCGCGGGCGTGGTATTGGCCACCGGTTCTTCGACGAGCGCGAAGCGCGGGCGCGTGACCTCGGTCTCCGTTACTCGACGTTTTGCGCCGTGGTTCGATCCGACGACCACCCGCGGCGGCCCGCCGATTATCGACCGCTCGATCCCTTCTGGAGGAAACGCGGCTACGAACCTCTCGAGGGCGTCGTCACCGAACTCGCTTGGCCCGAGGTCGGTGTGGAGACGGAGACCACCAAGACGATGCAGTTTTGGCTGAAAGCGCTCGCTTGATCGTGGCTCCGAAGGGGCGCCGCTCGCTTCGCCAACTTCGGGCGAGTCGCCGCGCTACCGAGGTGAACTCTTCTGAAGGTGGACCCGGTCTACTCGATGCGTCTTCCTGCCCGCGGGCGCCTGGGATTTTTCTCGCAATGTGATCCAGGTGTGGATCGGGTTAACCTCGGTGGCTCCGAAAGTCACGAGTGTTGATTTCGATCGCGCGGGCGAGGACCTCAGTCACGGCTCTGAGACGCTTGACGAATCGTAGCGACAGAACAAACCCAACCAGCGATCCGATCGTGAGGATGAGCAGCGGGATTCGGCTTGTCGAACCGACTCCGATGAGCAGTGCGGCCGAGAGCATCGGCACTGTCACCGCGAAGTAGAGATAGCGAGTCGCCCGCTGACCGAGTTGGTCGAGTCGACGATTATCGTCGGGGCCGATCGTGTCGCGCTGGAGCAGGTGCGGATAGAGAGATTCCGTCACGATGCCGCTCACCAGAAAGAAGGGATACGAAGCGGCGACGAGTCCACAGAGGGCGAGCGAGAGTCCAAAGTGGACCGACTCGTGAAGGCTGAGTTCAGCCCCGGCGAGATAGAGGCTTAAGGGATAGGCGAGCCCCGCGATCAACCACTCGGCCAAACAGATAAGAGCAACCCGATCTCCGAGACGAAGGCTGTCGAGCCGAGTCTTAGCGATCGAGTCGGGATGCTGACCGCTTGTTTCGTTACTTTCGGGTAGTTTTGACTCAGGAGTGCCATCCCACGCGAGGTCGATCGAGGCGAGGCAATTCGCGAGCGGGCGAACGAGGAGAGCGATCAGCGCGATGCCGATGGGAAAGGCGATCGCATTGATCGCGAGTTGGGTCTGTTCGAAGAGCCGAAGGAACTGGGCGCTATGAGCGACGATCTCGGATCGGTTGTAGAAATAATTGAAGATCGCGGCGGCGAGATTGGGGATCAAAGTTGCGATCACGACCGCGGGGATTGCGTGACGCCGAAGCGATTGTCGCCAACCTTCTCGGGCTTCGGCGAGAAACGTGCGAACCTCCGGATCTCGATAGAGTTCGAGCGACGTCGCGAGGCCTTCCAAGGTCGTGGTCCGCTGGTCACGGTCCGGTTCGAGCACCGCGAGGAGAATCGAGCGAAATTCGGGATCGACTCCGAGCTCGATCAACCGTTCTTCTAGCTGACGCCGGTCGACCCGAATAGCAAGCATCGACTCGATCGTTCGGTCGACACGGCCCAGTGCCTCGTCTTTAAACGGCCGCTCGAGACCGAGGAGCTCGGCGATGACGACTCCGAGGGCGTAGAGATCGGAGCGTTCGTCGAGGTCGGTTGACTTGCGGGGAGAACGGGGATGACAAGCTTCAAGTTGTTCGGGTGACATGTAGGCGAGACTGCCTCCGAACTGGAGATCGAGGTCGCCTTGAATCTCGGGAGTAAAGCTGACGTTGAAATCAGCGAGCTTCGGGGCGTAATCGGCGCCGAAGAGAACGTTGGCCGGCTTGAGGTCTCGGTGTAAGACGCCCTGCCGATGCGCGTAATCGAGAGCACGAGCGAGTTGAATTCCGACCCAAGCCACGGTCTCAGGCCAATTCGCTTCGTTGAGCTCGACCGGGAGTTGGCGCGTTAAGTTGACCCTCTCTTCGCTACAAACGAGAGCACTTTCAACCAGGTCGAGGTAAACCGGCCCGCCCAGTTCAGCTTTGGGCAGCAGATCCACTAGTTGATTCAGAAGATCTTGGAGCGTGCCTCCCGGGGCGTACTCCATGTAGAGGAGGCGGAGATCGCGGTCCTTGAGAAACTTTTGATCGAAGACTCGGATGATTCCTGGATGGTGGAGTCTCGCCAAAGTCTCGGGCTCTGCTCCTTGGTTGGGAGAGATCTTGATCGCTACCAGCCGAAGCAGCGATCTCTGACGGGCGAGGAATACCCGAGCGAACGAACCGCTTCCAACGCTCTGTACCAGATCGAAGTCGTCGAGCTGGTCGCCGACTTCGAGACTTGAGAGAGCGGCTTCCACGTCTTCGCGTTTCGATCTCTTCTCAAAGAGCATTTTGAGGCTATCGACAAGAGTCGTGCGCGATGAGGGTAGCGCAGAATCTGATAAAGTTGCCTCGGAGAGCGTCTGGTTGGATAGCGTCGAGTCGCGACGGGCGGAGCTACTACGGGCTGAGTTTTTGAGCGATCCTCCCGACAGAAGTTGCGCCTCATGCCGGAGCTCCTCCTCGAGGGGTCGAAGCTCGGGGTAGCGTTTGAGGTAGTCGTCGACCGATCCGCTCTCCTTGCCGATGCGGGCGCGCTGTTCGAGATCGATCTTGACGAGTTCTCCGAGGATCACGGCATGGGCCTCCCCGGCGCTAAAGGGGAGGTAATCGTCGATCTGGGGAGGGGTGGGAGCATCGCCTCGCCAGGCTTCGCAAAAGCGGTCGATCGAGCTCGCCGCGAGATCCCAGATTTCATCTTCTGACAACGAATCGGTATCGGGCGCACCGTGAGCGGGCCGCTTGGGTGGATCTTGATCTGGAGGCGGTGTATCAATCATAGAGCAACCCTACCGGCCGGCCAGGTGTGGCCGCAAACGATCGAACTGAATTTTGGGTGGAAGTCGCGGAATGGGTGGAGCCCGGGATTGTGGAAGCGCCGAAATCGGAACCAGAAACATGAACTCGTCCGAAGAGTTCAGCTTTTCGGCGCCAAAGCGTGGGAAGAGTGGACATGCGACCTGAAGACTACCCGAAACTGATTCAGCAGGGCAATACTGACGCACTCGCGCTCTACATTCGGGATCATGAAGCTCCTCTACTCGCGTTTATCCACCGCAAGATGGGGGATCTTCTCCGGCAGCGAGTTGAACCGAGCGACGTCCTCCAAGAGTTGAGCGCCGACGCCGTCCGAGTGATCAGTGAGCAGCCCGGTAAGATCGATCAGCCGTTTCCATGGCTTTGCGAGCTGGCCGAACGGCGAGTCATCGATGCGTATCGTCACCATTTCCGAGCCCAGAAGCGCGACTTTCGCCGCGAACAGTCGGGTAGCTCGTCCGATTCGGAGGGCGATCAGCCGTTTCTCGATCTCCTGAGTGTCACCATGACGACGCCGAGTCAGGCTTTCTCAAAAGGCGAGCGGCGCGCCACGCTAGCCGAAGCCCTCGAGCAACTCCCCGAAACCTCGCGCGAAGCGGTTCGGCTGCGCTATGTCGAGGGCCTCCCGACCAAAGAGATTGCGGAGCTTCTGGGGAAGTCAGACGGGTCTGTCCGGGTGCTCCTGCCTCGAACTCTCCAGTCGCT
>CAYZYD010000036.1:0-13144 GCA_964482505.1 uncultured Planctomycetia bacterium
ATGCCGAATGGCTCGCCGAGTTCTCACTCGAACTTTCCGAACAGGACACTAGCAAGGCCCACCCGACCAGCCCAAGTTACACAACCTACGAACTGCAACGTCCTCGATAGATACCTAGGAGGTTCTTTTGACCCCGCTCACTCGCCTCTCGATTGGCTTGTTTCTCCTCACACTCGGCGCTCCAGATCTCCTCAAAGCTCAGGAAGAGAAGAGCGCTCCTCCCGAACTTCAAGTCATCAAGCTCCAGGGCATCTATGTCGAGAAGCCGACGCCCCTCGGGCTTGATCCGACCGCGATCCTTCTCGGCGGAGGACCCAAGCAGAAGGACTTCTTCAAACTCTGTCGATATATCGACGATCTGCGCAGTGACGACACGCTCAAGTACGTCGTCTTCGATCTCTCAAACCCAATGCTCGTAATCGGCCCGAGCCTCCTCGAAGAGCTCGATCGGCACATCAAAGCCCTGCGTCGATCGGGAAAGAAACTTTACGCCTGGCTTGAGAACGGCAGCATGGTCCACCTGTCGGTGGCAGCCCGCTGTGACCGCGTCTTTATGGCCGATTTCGGAGTCCTCGATTTCCCTTCGCTCGCGCTCAGCCTGATGCACTACAAGGACATGTTCGATCTGCTCGGAATCAAGACTTCGGTAGCCCGAGTCGGCGACTTCAAAGGCGCGGTCGAGCCTTATACCGAACCGAAAATGAGCGATCATTTGCGAGAGCACTACCTGCGCATGCTCAAGACCATGAACGACGCCATCGTCGACCGGCTCGCCGAGGCGCGCAACTTGACCGCGTTTGAGATCCGCGAGATCCAAGGTCAGCGCATTCTGACCGCCGAGGCGGCGCGACAGGCTCGGCTCGTCGATGAACTCGCCCCCTTCGGCTCGATGAAGGAATCGATCCAAGACCTGATCGGCGATCATGTGGTTTGGCGCGTCAAGGCGAAGAAGCGACGGCAGCCCCCGAACTTCTTCGAGTTGATGACAAAGATGATGGGCGGAACCCCGGGCGAGCAACTGAGCAAGCCTGGGATCGCGGTCCTCCACCTCGACGGTCAGATCATCGACGGCCAGCGAGCGCAGCCCGGAATGTTGGTCTCGGGTCCGACGGTGCGTGAGATCGAGAAGCTGATCGAGAACGATCTCGTCAAGGCCGTGGTCGTGCGCGTCAATTCCCCGGGCGGAAGCGCGACGGCGAGCGAAGCGATCCGACAAGCTCTTGTCGAGCTCGCCGAGGAGAAGCCGCTTCTGATTTCTATGGGAGGACTGGCTGCCTCTGGTGGCTACTGGGTCACCTGCCTCGGACGACCGATCATGGCTGAAAAGACCACGATCACGGGATCGATCGGAGTCTTCGCTCTCAAGCTCAGTTTCGGGACGTTGCTGCGTCGTCTCGGGGTGCACGTCGAGAACGTCACGCTCGACAAGTCGGCGAGTGCGATGTCGATCGACCGTACATGGACCGATGAAGAGTCCGAGTCGATCCAACGGATGATCGACGGAATCTACGAGCGCTTTCTCGCGATCGTGGCTGAATCTCGAGACATGAAGACGACCGAGGTCGACAAAATCGCCGGAGGCCGGGTCTGGTCGGGAGTTCAGGCGAAGAAGAACGGTCTCGTCGATGCGATCGGGGGGCTCGACGACGCGCTCCGCATCGCGCGCAAGAAGGCGGAGCTCCCCGAAGACTGCCCCGTCAGCCACTACCCGAAGCCGCAACCACCGTTTGAGCTCTTCGATCTTTTCGGCGAAGAAGACACTATCCGCGCGTTGATTCCGAATCATATCCTCGCGCTTTGGCGCGCTTCGAATCTCGATCTGCGCGTGCCGATCAATCTTCTCCGAGGATCGCTCAATCCCGAGGGGGGCGCTCCTCCCGTCTTCTTGCTTGCGCCTCTTCACTTCTCGGTGAACTAGCCTCTCGACTTCTCGCAACGCGGTTCATGAATAATGCGAGCTGCCCGCGTTATTATGAGCCCGCTGCTGCGAAGTCGTGGGCGTTCGCTCGCGGCGCCAGAGGGACAGATTCGATCCTCAACGATCTGATAGGTCGCCTCACGTCGCATCCGGCCCTCTTAATGGCGAGCGAACGCTTTGCGACTTTCTCGCGACGCGGATTATGAAGAATTCGGGCGTCCCAGATTCGCCCTCGCGATTTCCAACCCTTCGAAAGTCGTAAACGGACTCGTCAGCGAGCTGGTGAGTCCGTATTCTTTGGGGTTCGTCTGTTTGAATGTTGCGGGTAGTCGCCTTCGAGCCGCCGGCTGGGTGCGTCGTTCCGGGCGTGCCTCCCCGGCCCTCAACGCGAAACGACTCTGTGGAATAGCCCCTTCAAACTTGAGAGAGTGCTTTATGAAACCGATTCGGATACTTGGGGTTGTCGCCCTGGTTCACGGTCTCGTCGCCTGGAGTGTGGCCGCTTGGGGGGCCGACTTCTCTCGGGATGTGGTGAAAGCACTCAAGACGATCCGACCCAAGGAGTGTTTCGAGCATATCAAGCTCCTCGCCTCGGACGGTCTCGAAGGTCGGGCCGTCGGCACTGAGGGGGGTCGACTCGCGGGCGAGTACATCGCTCGCGCTTTCGATGAGATGGGCCTCGAGCCCGGAGGCGTGAACGGGACCTTTTTTCAGCCCTTTTCGCTACGCGGTCGTAAGTCGCATGAGGGAGATCTCGAACTGACCAATGGTCTCTTTCACCAGCGGCGTCGCGGGGCGCGCGAGTATGAACTCGAACTCAATCGCGAGTACGCACCCGTTCACTCGAGCGCCGAAGGCCGGGCCGCGGGCCCGCTCCGCGTGTTTCGTTCGTTCGACAAGATTCCGTCGGCGGACGGTGGCTGGATCGCGGCCGTGCTCGGCCCTGTGGATAAGGAGGCACGCGAGAATCTGATCAAGGGCGGCTACCGGGCAATCCTCGTGCTCGATAACGAGAGCGACGAACTCGAGGTGTGGCCTCCTCAGGGTTCGGATAAACCGAGTTCAACCCGTTCTCCGCAAGCCGTCGAGGACTCTTCCGAGGCCGACCCCGAACCCGCCCCGACTCCAGCCCGCATGATCGAAGTGAGACTGACCAAGAAAGGAACCCAGCAGCTGCTCAGGAAGTTTGGTTCGGGCTGGGGTGAACTCGAGAGAGAGACCGAAGGCGTGATCGACCTCGACCGAGGACGCGCTTGCGTGCGAGTCTCGCGACGCGGCTACGCCTATAATCGCGGCCGCAACGTGATCGCAGGGCTCGAAGGTCACGACCCCAAACTCAAGGATGAGATCGTCGTGATCGGCGCGCACTACGATCACGTGGGGAAGCCTCAAGAGAAGCGACTCACCCGAGGCACGCTCGGTGAAATTCACAATGGAGCCGACGACAACGCGTCGGGGATCAGCGGATTGATTGAACTCGCTGAAGCGTTTGCCGAGTCTCAACTCAAACCGTCTCGCACGATCGTCTTCATCGCCTTTGACGCCGAGGAGTACGGCCTGCTCGGTTCTAAGTATTACGTCGAAGACCCCCCGCAGTATTCGATCGACAAGACAGTCTGCATGATCAATATGGATATGATCTCACGCAATAAGCCCCGCGATATGTTTATCTGCCGCGTCGATAAGTATCAGGGTCTTAACGATATCGTGACGCGAGTCTCGACCGACGTGAAGATCAACTTAAACCCCGAGGGGATGGAGAAGTATCTCGAGCGGTCGGACCACTGGCCCTTCATGCAGGCCGGAGTACCGGCGACGTTTATCTTTGGTGGTTTTCATGAGGACTACCACACTGAAAACGATGACTACCAAAAGACCAACCCGACCAAGACCACCGATATCGCCAAGTTGATGTTTCTCTGTGCTTATCGCTGTTCGGAACACCAAGGGACGTTTCGTTAACCCGCAGTTCGCTACTCGGTTTAAAGCGAATCGGAGAAATCCTTAGCAGTCATTCCGGTTTGCGGCCGGCGATATCAGGGCTGACTCACGCGGGCCGTGCTCGACTCCCCCAAATCTTTCAGCCTCAATCGAAAGCAGTTTACGGCTGAGCCCTGTAGGGCTTCCCGCCACTCTTGTGAGCGGGCCTCAAGTAGCGAGCTTTGACTGAGGGCATTTCCGTGACGGCTTTTATGGACAACGCTTATCGATTTCTAGAAGTAAGCCCCGATAGATCGTCGCTTTAACCGCACACATCTCGCTTGCAGCACTGTTGGTAGTACCCGCACTATTGTTTTGGGTTTTGGAGTCTAGAGCGGTTGTGGCGCTTCCGGGTAAAGCGATAAAATCTGCGCTTGGGCTTTCTTAAGAATATGACGAAAAGTGAGGCGTTGTTTGCCGTGAGTCCATCGCTCTGAGACCCCAAACCATCCTCACGGAGGTGTCCCCTTTGTTCCGATTTCTCTCGATGGCGCTACCGAGTTTTTTGAGCTCGGCTCGGCGCCCATCCAGACACCTGCTCTCAGGTGCCTTCCTGACTCTTGGTGCCTTCTTGTCTCTAGGTGGTAGCTTGTACGCAGACCGAGGCCGACCCGTTATCTCGGGCGGAACCCTTCTGACCGACAATGGTCTTCCCCTCAGGGGCGAGAGTCTCTTTCTCGGCCAGTGGGCGGATGGCTCGACCTTTAATGAAGCGTGGTGGCGCGAGCTTCGTGACGATTACCATCTCAATGCGATGCGTCTGCTGATGTTTCGGCCTCCACAACAGAACAATCCCAATTGTGGCCCCTCGACAGGGTGCGAAGACCTCGATCAGATCGTCGGCGGCCAGACCGTGCTCGAGCGGATGGACGAAGTGGTCGATATCGCAGGCGCCCTCGGCATGTATATCATCGTCGATTATCACCCGGTCGGGGGCCATGATGCAGGCGACGCGATGGCGTGGTGGAGTCAGGTCGCACCGCGTTACCAGAATCGCACCCATGTGATCTATGAAGCGTGCAATGAGCCGGTCGCCTGGAGCCCCCAGGTCTACGGCCCGGCAGATGTTCAATTCGTCGAAGATAGCTTTTCGCTGATCCGAGGTCTCGCGCCCGATACGCCGATCATTCTCTGGTCCTTCGCCAATGCGACCACCGCGATGCGCAGCAAGGTCGAAGAGGGAACCGCGATCAATTACTCAAATGCCCTGGTCGGCTACCACCCCTACGGCAGCTATAGCCAGAGCGGCGTCGCGAATACGATGTCGGCGTTCCCGGTGATGAATACCGAAGTGGGGGGCTCTGAATCGAACTTCAACAGCCAGGCGTTTATCGACCAAGTGGCGGACTGCGAAGCGCTCGGAGTGAGTTGGATTCTGCTCGCGGGGACGATCTCTCCACTCGGTCCGTTCTACCCGGGTTGGCAGTACGGGTTCACCGAGTCAGAGGTCTACTGGGCTCCCGATCCGCTCGCGGTGGATCAATCGACGGGCCCCGGACCAGATCCTGACCCCGATCCCGACCCGGCTCCTGACGATATCCCGACGACCCCGACCGATCCCGACCTGATGCTCTATTGGCCCTTCGACGAAGACTCTGGATCTGTGATCTACGACTACAGCGGATACCAAAAGCACGGGGTCCGCATCGGCGGTGCCTGGTCGACGGGAATTCGAGACGGCGCCTTGAGCTTGAACTCGGGGGCGTTCGGTCTTAAGAGCCACCCCGAGCTCGGGGCCCAATTCCCAACTACTACGAGCACGCAAAATTTTACCGTCGCAAGTTGGGTCAAGCTCGATTCGCTCAATGCGCGGCAGCCGATCATCAGTCGACAAGGTGATCAACAGCGGGGCTTTCTCTTTATGGTCGAAGATAACAACCGCCCCACCCTGCAAGTTTGGCGCAACGGTTCGAACTCGACCGATATCAGCGCAGCCGACCCACTGACGGCGAATACCTGGTACCACCTCGCGGCGACTTACGAGTACATCGGCGCTAACAACTCACGCGTGCGACTCTACGTCGATGGTGAGCTCGTCGCGAGTTCGGACGCGGTAGTCGGTCCGGTCGCATCGAATTCGACCGACTTCGAAGTCGGCCGGTATTACTGGTCGAACGCTTACAGCGTCGCCATGGACGGTGCTCTCGACGACCTCTATGTCTATCGAAAGGTGCTGTCCCAGTCGGAGATTGAAGACCTCCGGTTCGGGCAGCGGACGATCCTCCATTGGGGATTCGATTTCACGCTCGGATCCTTGGTGCCCGACTTGAGTGATTTCGCAAACGACGGAACTCGCGTCGGGGCCAAGCTGACGTCGGGCCTCGGAAGTCCCGCCTTCAAATTCAACGGACAGGACAGCTACGTCTACCGAGAGTCGAACCAACTCGGCGGCGGGCTCGACGGTCCCCAGGGGCTATCGAGTTTTACGATCAGTGCCGTGATTCGTACGAGCTCGGTAGGTGAACGTAACCCGATCGTGAGCAAGCAGGCAAATCAGCAGCGCGGCTTCCTCTTCGCCGTCGGCGAAGATAACCGGCTCGCATTTCAATTATGGAACCCTAACAACGAGCTATCCGAGGTGCGTACCCCCGATATTCTCTTCCCGTTCTTCTGGTATCACGTCGCAGTGACCTATGAATATCTCGGAGATGGTGATTCGATCTGCAGGCTCTACGTGAATGGCCTCGAAGTTGATTCGAACGAGAGCGCGGTGGGGCCGATCAATCCCAACGATTCGAACTTTGAAGTGGGCCGTTACAACTGGTCACCCACTTACATACGGCATTACTCGGGCATCATCGACGAGGTCAAGGTCATCAACCGAGCGCTGAGCCCAGCTCAGATCGTCGAGCTCGCGACTCCGAACTAAGACGACTCGCTCACCAAACACCCCCGCTAGAGCCCGCATTATTCACGAACCGCGTAGCGACTTCGCAGTAGCGGGCTCGTGAATAATGCGGGCCTAACGCCTACGCGTTAGCGGGGGGGTTTGCATCCGCAACGGGGCTTCGGTTTAGCGCGTCACTTCGAGTCAGAACCGGAGGTCGGCGAAAAGGCAGCATCGAAGTCGGGGTTTTGCGGCCGGGACTCGTCGCGGTTCTTGTTCGGCGGTTGGGTGATGATTCGTGTGAAGACACCGGCCGGCGACTCCGAGCCTTCGAAGCGATTCCCCAGGGGACCGTTCTCGAGTTTGAGGACGCCGCGCGGACAGACCGCCGAGCAGATGCCGCAGCCGACGCACGAGGCGCGTACGATGTTCGCGCGGCGCTGGGCGTAGGCGCGGACGTCGATGCCCATCTCGCAATAGGTTGAACAGTTCCCACACGACATGCACTGGCCGCCGTTGGTCGTAATCCGAAACCGAGATGTGGTCTTTTGGAAGAGCCCCAGGATCGCCGCCATCGGGCAACCAAAGCGACACCAGACCCGGTTTCCGAGGAATGGGTAGAAGCCGGTGCCGACCACGCCCGCGAAGACCTGCACGATGATGAGCCCGTACCATTGTTTGAAGCCACCCGAGACCTCGCCGAGGACTTGTCCCGACTGGGTTGAGTCGATCCAGAGTAGCGCGGTGCCCGCGCAGATCGCCAGCAGGACGCTGTAGATGACGTACCGCTCGATTCGCCAAGCCCGGTCCGATTTATCCGAGAGATGGCGCCACTGGTCCCCGAGGGTTTCCGCAAGGCCACCGCAGCCGCAAACCCAAGAGCAATACCAGCGCTTGCCGACGACGTAAGTCAGGATCGGAGTCGCGACAAAGGACATAAGCGCCGCCCAGAGGAAGAAGAAGCGAACGATCGCGACCGAGGAGGAGCCGTCGCTGGGCCAGAAGTTGGGGTAGAAGTAGTCGGGTTTGAGCGGCCAGAAATAGCTGAAGTAGAACTCTTTTTCGTAGGTGAGATAGAGAAAGTGCGGGAGGACAAAGGCGAGCACAAGCTGGAAGAAGATCACCGAGATCGTCCGCAATAGCTGATAGCGGCTGTGCCGGTAGCGCATGATTATGCGGACACCGAAGACCGTTACCGCGGCGGTGTAGAGAAAGCCGTAGAGGAACCAGCGATTAGCGCTGGCCTCGCCGGGTGTGACTCCGCGCATCATTTCAGCAAGTGGTTCGGTGATCCGAATCATCGCTTCGAAATACTCGGGTCTCAGCACGTAGGTGAAGATCGGCTGAAGAGGCGCGAACCAACCCGGAGGTGAGTCGGAGCCGAGATAGCCTTTGATATCGGGTAAGAAGTAGAGGAGCAGGTAGAAGCCGATAAAGAGTACGCCAAAAAAGATCCCGAGAATTCCGCGGTGACGAGAGCTGCTAAAGAAATTAGCGTCGTTGTGGATTCCGGGCGTCTTGCCCCAATAGGCTTGAACGTAATAGGCAGATCCCCCCACTATCAGCAGACCAAAGCTCAAGCAAAGTCCCGCCCATGTCCCGACGAGCCCGGTCCCTCCGATTTGTTAGAGAAGAAAGAGAAGACCTCCCGCCACCAGCGCGGAAGAGACGATCCGAGCCGGAGTCCATTTCGAATCGCTCGGCTTGGTCTCGGTCTTCGGCGGGCCGAAACCGCGCTCTTCGTCGAAGTCGTGTTCGATAAACTTGGCTTCTAACATGCGACGCGACCTGCCTGTTCTTTGAGGGCGGAGACGATGCTCTTCTCGTGGTGCCGAAAAAACTCGGGGTCGAAGTTTGCTTCTGCGAGGTGATCGAGCACGTAGGGGAGCGGCTGCTTCTCGAGGATCCACCGTTCGCAGACTTCATGGCGGTAGCGGATGCCCATGAGGTTGATCCCGGTCACCTCACCGCGTTCGTTGTGGACGAAGCGAATCGCCTGTTGACCGCTCGGGTGTTCCCAGTAGAGACTATTCTCTCGGTTGGAACTCGGCGGCACCCAACCGTAGGTCTGATATTCGAGGTGGAGGAACTTGGCCGAGTTGTACCAGAGTCCCGGATCGTAGGTCAGGCTGCCTCCGACCATGTTCTCGCCCGCGATCCAGCCCTGCATCTTACCCGTGTACCAGACTTGCTGAATCGTGTTGCGGGTGTCCCCTTCGTTCTCGATTTCGGCGCAATCCCCGGCGGCAAAGATGTTCTCGTGGTGGGTGCGGAGCTGCCAATCGACCAGAATCCCTCGACCGACATCGAGGCCAGCCGCTTGGGGAAGATCGACATTCGGGCTCACTCCCGCCGTTAAACCGACAAATTCACAATCGATCGATTCGCCGCTCTTCGTCACGATTCCGGCGGCTTCGCCCGAGCCGTTGTCGACGATTTTTTCTAGCTCTGAGTTGAGACGAAGATCAAACCCTTCGGCCTCGATCGCGCGATTGATCATCGCCGACTCTTCGGCTGGCATGACGTTACTCCAGTAGCTCGACTCCCGGACCAAGAAGGTCACGGGGATGCCGCGGCTGTGCAGCATCTCCCCGAGTTCGATGCCGATCAGCCCGCCCCCGACAATCACTCCACGTCGGATCGCCGGGGCTCGTTCGTAGAGCGACTGAAGATCCATCAAATCCCAAAGCCCCTGGACTCCGACTAAGTCTTGGCCGGGCCAACCGAACTTGTTCGGCTTGGATCCCGTGGCGATGAGGAGGCGATCGTAGTAGAGCTCGCCATTCTTATGGAGCTTGAGCTTCTGATCCTTCGCATCGATACCGACAACCCAATCGCGGAGGAGGTCGAAGCGCTGCTTCTGCCAGTAGGAGTCTTCGTAGGGCTTCGTATCTTGATAACGCATATGGCCCATGAAGATATACATGAGCGCAGGGCGCGAGTAGTGGTAGGTCGACTCACCCGAGATGAGGGTGATACGACAGTCGGGATCGAGTTCGCGCGCCTTTTGGGCCGCGCTGACCCCCGTGATGCCGTTTCCGATGATGACGATGTGCAAGGGAATCCTCGTTTCCAAACCGGGTTCTCGGTTGTAGAGGATTCGCACGGGAGCGTCTACCCGGGTCGGGTGACGAAGATCGTGATCTCGAGTCACTCCACCGGTGGCGGTGGATAGAGCAGGGGCGCTTCACTCATCGTAGAGATGGCATGCGACTTCGTGATCGTCGCCGACCTTTTGGAGACGAGGCATCTCGATCGCACACCGTTCTTGAATCTGCGGATTCTCGCGGCGGGCGGGGCAGCGGGTGTGAAAGGGACAGCCCGAAGGTGGCTTGGTCGGGCTCGGGACATCGCCCTCGAGTACGATACGTTCGCGGGTCTTCTCGATCTTGGGGTCTGGGATCGGCACCGCCGAGATAAGCGCCTGGGTATAGGGGTGCTTGGGGTCGGCGTAGATACTCTTGTAGTCGGCGACCTCGACGAGCTTACCGAGATACATCACCGCGATGCGGTCTGAGATATGGCGGACCACGGCGAGATCGTGCGCGATGAAGAGATAGGTGAGGTTGAACTCGCGCTGGAGATCTTGGAGCAGGTTCATAATCTGCGCTTGGATCGAGACGTCGAGCGCCGAGATCGGCTCGTCGCAGACGATGAACTTCGGCTCGGTCGCGAGGGCACGCGCAATCCCTATCCTCTGACGCTGCCCGCCCGAGAACTCGTGGGGATAACGGCGCACGTACTGCGGATTGAGACCGACTTGGGCCATCAGTTGCTGCACGCGGGTACGCGTCGCGTGTGACCCCTCGAGGAGCCGGTGGGTTCGAATCGGTTCTGAGATGATATCTCCGACCGTCATGCGCGGATTGAGCGACGCGTAGGGATCTTGAAAGATCATCTGCATCTGCCGGCGGTAGGGGAAGAGTTGCCTCTCACTCTTGAGCTCGGTGAGCTCTTCGCCCTCGAAGCTCACCCGACCCTCGGTCGGTCGGTGGAGCTGGAGAATCGCTCGCCCCGTGGTCGACTTTCCGCAACCCGATTCACCGACGAGCCCGAGGGTCTCACCCTCGCGGATATGCAGGGTGACGCCGTCGACCGCTTTAACGCTCGCGACCTCTCTTCGGAAAATCGCCCCCTTGTAGATCGGAAAGTGCATTTTGAGATCGTCGACTGCGACAAGAGTCTTGGGCTCATCGACACGGGCGGGGGTCTTGGGCTCGTTCATGCGCTCTTCCCACTTTCAGCCGGAGCCGAGATCGGGTGATGGCAGTGGGCGTAGTGGTGCTCGGAGAATTTGGTCCGCTCGGGATAGACGCCGCACTCGTCGTCGGCGTAATCGCAGCGTGGCCGGAACGGACAACCCGGGGGCAGGTCTTTGACGATCGGCGGCAAGCCTTCGATCGATTGCAGCCGCTCATGTTCGGTCTCGTCGATCCGCGGCACCGACTCGAGGAGCCCCTTGGTGTAAGGGTGGGCGGGACGTCCGAAGAGATCTTCGACCGGGGCGTACTCGGCTACCCGCCCCGCGTACATCACGAGGATCTCCTCCGCCATCCCAGCCACGACTCCGAGATCGTGCGTGATCAAAATCACGCTGGTGCCGTGCTTTTCGCGCAGCGAGGCGATGAGCTCGAGGATCTGCGCTTGGATCGTGACGTCGAGCGCGGTCGTCGGTTCGTCGGCGATGAGCAGTTTCGGTTCGCAGAGGAGTGCCATCGCGATCATGACGCGCTGGCGCATCCCCCCCGAAAACTGGTGCGGGTACTGGTGGAAGCGACCGGCTGCGTCGGGGATCCCGACCGCCTCGAGCATCTCGATTGCCACGGAGTCAGCCGCCTGGCCCGAGAGGTTCTTGTGCAGAGCCAAGACCTCGGTGAGCTGCTTTGAGATCTTGAGAAAGGGATTCAGGCTCGACATCGGATCTTGGAAGATCATCGAGATGTCGTTACCGCGCAGCTTGCGCAATTGGCTCTTGGGCATGTCGAGTAAGGAGCGGCCGGCAAACTGCGCCCGGCCCCCCGCGATTCGGCCCGGTGGCATCGGCACGAGACCCATCAGCGCGTTGACACTGACGCTCTTGCCCGATCCAGACTCGCCGACGATCCCGAGTGTTTCGCCTTCTTCGAGTTCAAAGGAAACGCCGTCGACGGCTTTGATAAGACCTTCGTCGGTTTTGAAATGAACCTTGAGATCGTCGACTTGGAGGAGTGGCTGACCCATCGCCCGCTAATCCTTTCGGCTCTGCGGATCGAGGGCGTCGCGTAGCCCGTCGCCGAGGAAGTTGAGTGAGAGGAGTGTGAGGGCGAGGGCTGCTCCCGGAAAGAAGATCAGCCAGGGATACTCCTTGAAGGCTTGAGCCCCTTCTGAAGCAAGCGATCCCCACGAGGCGTCGGGTGGTTGCACTCCGAGGCCGAGAAAAGAGAGGAAAGCTTCCTCAAGCATCACCGCGGGCACGGTGAGGGTCGAGTAGACGATAATCGGCCCGAGTGCGTTGGGGATGAGGTGGCGCACAATAATAGTGACGCCCTTGACTCCGGTTGCGCGCGCGGCCTCCACAAACTCGCGATTCTTGATCGTTATCACCTGGCCCCGCACGATCCGGCTCATGGTAAGCCACTGGACCGCCCCGAGCGCGAAGAAGAGTAAATAGAGTTTCTGCTGGGCCGGGAATTCGTCGAAGATCACCATCAACAAGATCACCAAGAACATAAAGGGGAGGCCGTACATGATATCGACAAAGCGCATCATCGAGTTGTCGACCTTGCCGCCGAGGAAGCCAGCCGTCGCCCCCCACGCCACTCCAATAATCAAACTGACGAGCGTCGCGATAAACCCGACGAGCAGCGAGACGCGCGCTCCTGCTACTACTCGGGTCAAGAGGTCGCGCCCTAAAGTGTCGGTTCCGAAGTAGTGCGTTGCGGGCTCGGGAAGTCCCGGGAAAACTTCGGGAGTGAGATACTTGATCCGCTGCTTGCGCTGTTTGGACCAGGCCTGGACACCTTCGAGCGTCGTCAGATCGTAAATAATGTTCTCCGCCGATGGATCCTTCTCTTGGCCTGAGACAAAGGCGAGGATCTCCGAGCTTTCGAGCCGCTCGTCACCATTTTGATCGATCATGGCGAAGAGCTTCTTGTCATTGCGTTCGATTTTGTCGTAAGGCTTAGGGAGTCCACGGAACTCGCCCGAGACGAGATAGTCGAACTCTCCGCGCACCGTTCGAATCCAGGTTCGCGCTTCATTGCTCGGCAGGAGTTCGAGATAGTAAGCCGCTTCGCTCTCTTCGAAGTTGAGCTTCCCGTCCTTATCCGCGTCGTAACGCTCGAGGGTCTCTTCGACGCTCTCGCCGAGGAGGTAGATCGGTGCATCCTCGAGCTCGGGGCCTTCGAGGAAGCCGCTTCCGTCTCGGTCGAGCCAGTCGA
>CAYZYD010000037.1:0-2941 GCA_964482505.1 uncultured Planctomycetia bacterium
GGGAGGCCGGCCCAACACCCAGACCGCCAGCCCCACCACCACCGGCGACAGCAGTCCCACCTGCCCCCCCAGCCACTCCCCCCATTGAGCCAGGGACAGCCCCGCGGGAGCCACATGCCCCCCCTGGTGGCGCACCATGAGCCAGTCGTGGCTGGCGTTCCAATACAGCACTGGCAGAGCCAATAAAAGGGCGACCCCGGCCCCCAACCAAGGCATGGGATGGGCCAATTTTCGCCGGCCCATGGCCGTGGCCAGCAACCCCCCCCCCACCCCCGCCCGCAACCGCAAGACCGGGGACTTGGCCAAAAAACCCCCCCCCCCCCCCCCCCCCGCCCCCCACCCACACGCTCCTCGCGGCCCCCGCGCGGAACGGCGGCTTGAGCCTCGGCGCTTTTGTCATGTCAGAACACGACCACCGGGACCACCTCGTCCCGAGTTCGAAACCCGACGTGGTCCTGTCGACCGAACCGACCTCGGGCGCGCTGAGTCGGAGACTCGAGTCTGCGGAAGCTCCGATCGGATTCGTCGATCGCTTCTGGGATCTCTTGGTGGCAAGCGCTCCCGCGATCCTTCTCGGCTATCTGCTCGCGGGTCTCTTTGTCATCTTTTTACCGCAGGTTGCGAGCCGTTGGTGGGGAGCCGACCGAAGTC
This sequence comes from uncultured Planctomycetia bacterium, assembly GCA_964482505.1. GTDB lineage: Bacteria > Planctomycetota > UBA8108 > UBA1146 > JAJFFE01 > CAYZYD01. The sequence goes on from CAYZYD010000037.1 coordinate 652, forward strand.
GCTTTAACCAAGCGTTGCGCGGCATTGCGTTTGGACTGCCGATCCCTATCTGCTCTTGCGGAGTAGTTCCAATTTATCGAACGTTGGTCCTGCGTGGGGCCCCGCTGGGTGCCGCCCTCGCCTTCTTGGTTTCGGCCCCGGAACTCGGCCTCGACGCGATCGTGCTCACGGGTCAGCTCATCGGTTGGGAGTTCACCGTGGTCCGCGTGGTCAGCGCGATCGTCGTCGCGCTTATCGTGGGTATCGCGGTGCGCGGCAACTCGCGAGGAAACGATCGAGAGCTTCCCGCTCAACCACCGCAAAATTTGAAGGCCAGAGTGAAGTCGGGTACGAGGCTCAGCCTGGTCGACCTCGTCGACCACACGGGGCCTTGGCTAGTCTTCGGAATCGCCATCGCGGCCGCGCTAGAACCCGTGATCGAAGAGACCTTTCTCGCGAGTCTTTCGCCGGGACTCGAAGTACCACTCTTTGCGCTGCTCGGACTCCCCTACTACGTCTGTGCGTCGGGAGCCACCCCGCTCGCCGCCGTCTTGATCGCGAGCGGCATCTCCCCCGGCGCGGCCCTCGCGTTTCTCGTCACGGGTCCGGCGACCAACGTCACCACGTTTGGAGTGCTCTCCGAACTCCACGGCCGACGGGTTGCACTCAAGTTTGGGCTCGGCGTCGGCTTGAGCTCCATCGCGCTCGGCTATATCACCAACTGGAGCGTCTCGGGCCTAACCGCGGCTCCGAGCTATGGACACGACCACGGGAGCTGGGAAGTCTGGACCGCCGTCGCGTTCATAACTCTGATGACGATCTCCTTCTTGCGCCTCGGGCCCCGCGCCTTCATCGGCCAGGTGATCTTTCAGGCTGAGGAAGACGAAGAGGGGAATTCACACGCTCACCACCACGATCATGACCACGCTCACGATTCACGGAGTTGACTTACTCGTGACCGTGAAATCGCAAGTTGGCCGGCATCGGATACCTCGCCGACGGGAATTATTGGGTCAGGCTTCACAACTTCTCCTCGAGAGCAATTTGGTTGTCAAATCAGAAGTCGAAGAAAGCCTTAAAGTCTTTATTGTGTTGTCAATTACACACGCAAAGAATCGGTTGAGTGCCTTCTTGTTTGGAAGCCGCGAACTATCGTCACTGTTAGCGGTTATGGTCTACACGCACAAACTCAGGGCAAGCCCGCAGTGACTCATGATCCGCGAAGGGAGAAGTCGTACAGCGTTCGTCGGTGACGGCGTCTTCCGGCTTGGCGAAGGCCATCATGAATCATGCGGCTGGGGGCCCAAAAAAATCTCTCGGAAAGGGAAGAAATGAATTACCCGCATGCTTGGCGAGGGATCCTTGCCTGTCTGGTCGCCGCAATCGCCTGGGTTCCCGTTGCCGCTCAGAGCAACTCCCCAATCGTCGATCCGCTCGGTGATGCGGTGGGTGCCTTCGGTAGTGGCGGCGAACTCCTCGACATCGACACGGTGACCGTCGAGACCGACGGCGCGTCGCTTTTCATCACGGTGACGTTTCACACCCTGGTCGCGGCCCCCTCGGCGATGGTTCCCAATAGTGTCGTCGGTGTGATCGAGCTAGATATCGACCGGGATCCCTCGACCGGCGCCACTCCGGTTCAGAATCAGTTCTCGCCACCTTTTGCGCTGCTCAATTTCGGGTCTGAGATCTTTGTCGACCTCAACTCCGAGTCGACGAACCCAGGACAAGTAAACGTCTTCAACCCGACGAACCCCGGTGGGACCGCTATCGGGACCTACGACATCAATTACACGGACGATTCATTTTCGTTGACTATCCCACTCGCCGACCTCGGTACCGGACTCGACGGCATCTTTGATTTCAGCGTCATAATCGGAACGGTCGCCGAACCCACGGATGCGCTGGAAGCTGTCGGCACGAGCATCCAGCAGGTCGGCGGGCAACTCTTCGTTCGCGGCGATTGTCGACCCGACGGTATCTTCGATCTGCTCGACGGTCTCGACACCGCCTTCTTCACCAACGGTCTTCTTGCCGAAGATCCGACCTGCCTGGCGGCTTGCGATGCGAACGGCGACGGCGACGTCAACATCGACGACGCGATGTTCAATCTCAATTACACCTTTATCGGTGGACCGCCTCCTCCCGCTCCGTTCCCGGGTTGCGCGAGCGTCGGCCCGGTCGACTGCGCCGAGTACAACGCTTGCTTCTGAAATTCGCGACTCAGTCAGCGCACCGAAAAAAAACTGCGGCACTCAATCAGTGCCGCAGTTTTTTTGACGGTCACGATGTGGGCGGAAAGGCTCAATGG